>JBLNFC010000165.1:0-8120 GCA_050263355.1 Acidobacteriota bacterium | reverse complement strand
GATCCGGAGGGCATTTTGATCGATGCAAATCCGGCATTCGTGCACATGCTGGGTTATGAGTCCGCAACGGAACTTACGGGCCGGCATCTTGGCTCGCTGCACCGCAGTTCACAGGAGTGGTTCCAACTCGCCGATTGTTTCGGCGCACGCAAAGATTTCACAGGACTAGTCGCCGAGTTTACTCGCAAAGACAATACCGCGACGGTATTGCGACTCTCAGGTCGGGCAATTCGCGACAATGACCGCACTTCGTTTGAACTGTTCGCTGAGGACGTTACGGAAAACCGCGCCTTGGAACAGCAGCTTCGGCAATCGCAAAAGATGGAGGCCGTAGGCCGGCTGGCGGGCGGCATCGCGCATGATTTCAATAACCTGCTCATGGTGATATCCGGTTACTGCGAATTTTTGCTCGACCGCATAGGCTCCGATCCAGTTCTTCGCACTCCAGCCCAGGAGATTTCCAAGGCCGCAGATAGGGCCAGCTCGTTAACTCGTCAATTGTTGGCTTTTAGCCGCAAACAAATGCTTGCTCCGAAGGTGCTCGATCTGAATGCGGTCGTGACGGAGAACCTGAAGATGCTTACGCGCTTGATCGGGGAAGACATCGATCTGGTCATGGTCCCGGGCGCGGAACTAGGTGCGGTGAAAGCCGATCCTGGGCAAGTCGAGCAAGTCATCATGAATGTGGCCGTCAACGCGAGAGATGCCATGCCGCGGGGCGGCAGCCTGCGCATTGAGACCTCTAACGTGACCATTGACGAAACCCATGCCCGCTTGTATGGCGGCGTTCAGCCCGGGGAGTATGTGATGTTGGCGATCAGTGACACCGGGTCCGGCATGGACGCGGAAACTCAGTCTCACATCTTCGAGCCATTCTTTTCCACTAAGGGTCCTAAGGGAACAGGACTGGGACTCTCTACTGTTTACGGCATCGTCAAGCAGAGCGGCGGATACATTTGGGTCAATAGCGAGTCGGGACAAGGAACGACATTCAAGATTTATCTGCCACGCATTGTGGAACGCGGAGAACTGGTTGCGGCCCATGCTCCGGCTGCACCAATTCAGAAAAAAGCCCAGCCTATGGAAACAATTTTGGTGGTGGAGGATGAGGCTAACCTCCGCCGCATGGCGTGCCACTATCTCGAAACCCAAGGTTACAAGATTTTAGAAGCGGGGGATGGCGCGGCAGCCGTGCAAATCTGTGTCGCGCATTCAGGCCCCATTCACTTGTTGCTCACGGATGTAATCATGCCGGGTATGAATGGGCACGAACTCGCAAAACGCGTGGTCTCTCTGCGCTCCAGCACGAAGGTCCTGTACATGTCTGGCTACGCAGAAAATGCCATTGGTCATAACGGCACTCTCGACGAAGGCATCACGCTTCTGCAGAAACCGTTTACCCTGCAGGCTCTCAAGGAAAAGGTCCGGGAGGTGCTCGACTCGGAGAAATCCGTGGAGGTCCAAATGCCAGGACATGTTACGGAACGTAGCACCTCCAGCGGCGCAAGAGTCCCCAGCTTTCGCGCGCAGCGCTTCAATCTCAATCTGCCGCTGCGTTACCGTTTGCTGGGCGAGGACAATTGGCGTCTGGGTACCACCGAGAACATCAGTCGGTCGGGTCTTCTCTTCCGAGCCGAAGAATTGCTGCAGCCCTCTGCACAACTTGAAATTAATCTGGTCTTGCCTGCGGAGATCGCTGGGCTATCGGCTGCCGAGGTCATTTGCCGCGGTGAAATTGTGCGGACCGTAAGACCCGAAAACGCCCAGATTCAGCCCGCATTGGCTGCGAAAATCCTCCAATATCATTTTCAACACGGCAATCAAATAGCCGACGCGTAAACGTCTACTTCATACATCGAACATAAAGGTCGGCTGAGCTGGACGCGCACCGCAAATACGCTGATGAGGTCTATATCTTCTCTTCCACGCGCTCCGCGCTTTCCGGCGTTGCCTCGGGAATCGCTTGCGCGCGCACTTCCTTGACCTTTGCCGCCATTGCATACTTCAGCTCGTCGATTCCCTTTCCTGTGACCGCGGAGATGGCGTACAGCTCCAGACCTCGCTTCTTGCAATACTTCTTCAACTTCGCAAGCCTGTCTTTATTTGCGGCATCAATTTTTGAAGCGACCATGATCATGGGCTTGTCTTCGAGATGCGCACCAAAACTTTTTAACTCCCCAATGATCACGTCTATATCGCCGACTACATCTTCACGGCCGCTTGCGTCGGAGACATCCACCAGGTGGACGAGCAATCTGGTGCGCTCAATGTGCCGCAGGAACTGTGTACCCAGACCCGCTCCAGTGTGCGCCCCTTCAATGAGGCCGGGAATATCCGCCACCACGAAGCTGAACTCATCAGGCGCTGCATTGTCGCCGACGACAACGACACCTAAATTCGGCTCCAGCGTTGTAAACGGGTAATCCGCAATCTTCGGGCGTGCCGCCGAAATTCGCGAGATCAGGGTGGACTTGCCGACATTCGGGAATCCCACAAGTCCGACATCGGCGAGCAGTTTCAGTTCAAGTCGGAAAGTGCGCTCCTCGCCCGGACGCCCAGCCTCGTGCTCGCGAGGGGCCTGGTGCACTGAAGTGGCGAAACGCGCGTTGCCTCGACCCCCGCGACCGCCGCGTGCGATAACGACTCGCTCGTCGGAGCGCGAAAAATCGTAAATTTTTTCTCCCGTATCCTCGTCGTAGACGATGGTTCCTACTGGAACTTTGAGGACCACATCACTGCCCTCGCGCCCAGTCTTGTTTGCTCCCTCACCGTGCCGTCCGCGCTCCGCTTTGTATTCGGGATTAAATCGGAAATGTACGAGCGTATTGTGTCGCTCGCTTGACTCCATGATGACATCGCCGCCCTTGCCGCCATCCCCGCCAGATGGCCCGCCTCGCGGAACGAACTTCTCCCGGCGAAACGCCAGGCATCCGTTTCCGCCGTCTCCCGCCTTTACCCGAATTTTTGCTTCATCGATGAACATGCTGTCGTTAGTCGTTACGCATTGATGTCAGTAGCCTGTAATTAGGCCTGAGCGGCAAAGTCTAGAACGCACATCCCTGCACGCAGGCCGGACTCTGCTCCGCTAAATGGATTAGTAAACAGGGTGTGAAGTTGTCACCCGGCAACAAAAAAGCCTCGTCCCTGAAGGCGAGGCTCAGAGCAGTATTGCTTAGATCAGGAAGGCGGCGTGCTGGTGTTCCCAGATGGCAGCAAAAATCAGCTTTTCGCCAACTCTTCCATCGGCTCGATCATGACGAACTTGCCCATCGAGCCGCGATCCATGAACTTGATGCGTCCAGAGATCTTCGCGAACAAGGTGTCGTCTTTGCCGCGGCCGACGTTCAACCCCGGCTTCACCCGCGTACCCCGCTGCCGCACGATGATGGTGCCCCCGGGGACAACCTGTCCTCCAAAAGCCTTGAATCCCAAACGTTGCGCGTTCGAGTCGCGCCCGTTCCGTGAACTGCCTAATCCCTTTTTGTGCGCCATAACGTAACTCTCTCAGTTGTTCGTGTATTGATCCCGGTCTACTTCTTCTTCGCTGCCTTCTTGGCAGTTGATTTCTTAGCTGGCTTCTTCTTCGCGGGCGCCTTGCTCGGAGCCGCAGCAGACTCTCCTTCAGCTTTGACGGCCTTCCTTGCCTTGGGCTCCTTCTTCGGCAACTCGGGCGCGCTGAAGGTTTCCCCGTTGTAAGCAATCTCGGTTATGCGGATTGCGGTAAAGGGCTGCCGATGTCCGCGCAGCTTCTTGTACTGCTTCTTGCGCTTGTAGTGGAAGACGAGAATCTTATCGGCTCGGCCTTCTCCCACAATCTGACCGCTCACTCGTGCTTCCGACTGTGGTTTGCCTATCTGTCCGTCGCCACCCGCGACCGCGAGAACTTCATCGAAACGAATTTTTCCGTCGGTGCCGTTGCCGACCTTCTCCACCCGGATCACGTCTCCGGGTGCGACTCGATACTGTTTACCACCGGCGCGGATCACCGCGTACATACGCATTCCTCCCTGAAACCACATGACCCGGTGCACACCAGCGCTCTCGGGTAACTTGCTGATCTCTTTGCGCTTGCTGTGTTGACCGCCTCGGGCAATGGCTCCAGCGGCTAACGGCTCCAGAACGGAGCCGCAAGTACAGGCAAACCTGACTATTTTAGCGTGTGCTGTGGAAAATGGTCAAACCAGTGCAAGTCCTCTGGCACGCAGATTCCAAGCCGAAGAAATTTGCTCTCTTCGTCCAGCGCCTTCGTCCGTTCCATAGGACTTTAGTGGATCGATGACGGCTGTGCGACAATGCCGCCAAGTTCGGGAGGCTGGCATTGCGAACACGCCATCGACAATCGCTCTGTATAGTTCTGGTCTGCATCCTTTTGTTCTGCCTGGCTGCTTCGGCTAGAACGGCATGCAAGCGCAGGTCAACTGGCGCACCGGCGTTAGACAAGGGCTATCTCCAGGCGATCTGGGACGGGTGGGAAAGACTCGATCCTTCAAAGCAGGCGCAATTCTACGCGAAGGGAACTCACACCTTCTTCGATGTGGCTCCTCTAAAGTATACGAGCTGGTCGGAGTATCAGGCGGGAGTGGCCAAAGAGCTGGCAGATTACAAATCAGCGAAATTCACCGTCAACAACGACGCGGAGATTCATCCCTGCGGCCCCGAGTACGCCTGGGCGGCGGCTACCGTCAAGCAGGATGCCGTCATGAAATCTGGCCGACACGACCTCGCCACGTTCCGCTGGACTGCCGTCTTTCAGCACCAAGGTGGCAAATGGCTGATGGTGCACGAACACGTCTCTACTCCCCAACCATGATTTGGCGGTTCGCCTCAATATGCCTTGGCGAAGAAATACGCGCTCATGGCAAAGCCCACCACCATTACAAATATTCGTATCCAGGATTGTGGCAGTCGCTGGGCGTAGTGTGCTCCGAAATAACCGCCGACAATCGCGCCCAGAGTCGCGACAATGCACTGCGGCCAATAGACCGCATCCTTAACAATGAATAGCACGACCGCCACGCCATTGATCACGCTACCCAGGACAGACTTGAGTGCGTTCATAGCGTGAATGTCAGTCATCCCCAGAGCAGCGAGCATCGCGAGGTTCATGATGCCTACGCCGCCGCCGAAATAGCCGCCGTAGACCGAAACAACCAGTTCGAATATGCAAGCTATGAACAAAGCTGTGCTGGTGGCTTCGTGAGAAAGCCCGCCCGAAAATCGTCCCGTGAGCTTCTTGCCGAAAGCGAATAGCAGAGTGGCGCCGAACATCAGCCACGGCAAAACCTTCATGAAGGTGTGGGCGGGAGTCTTCAGCAGCAGGAACGCACCTGCGAGTCCGCCCACGACGCTGGTCACAATCAGCGGAACCATCACACGCCGCGAGATATTTAGCCGGTTGCGGTAGGCGCCTCCGCTCGCCGTGACCCCTACCCACAACGCAACGGTGTTCGTAGCATTCGCTGGAACGGGTGGAACCCCAGTGCGCCAAAGCGCAGGAAAAAGCACAAAACTCCCTCCGCCAGCCACGGCGTTGAGAACGCCGCCTAGGACGCCAGCCAGAAAAAGGAAGATCGCGATCCGGATGGGCAAGAAGTTAGATGTACCAGAAATTCTGTTTTTCTGTCAGTGGAACGGCGAATTCCCTGGTTGATGCATACGCTATTCATCGTGCTTCCCTTTCAGTGACTTGCGACCAGCCCCGCTGTGACATAAGTCACAGCCAGCGTGTGATAGCGCCTCTAATCTGAAACGTAGGCATACCCGATGGCCACCCCGATTGGCACCGCACTCATATCCGAAATACCTCCAACTTTCCCGAAGAGCGATCAGATAATTCAACCCACCCGCGTGAAATCGAGCGGAGCGAAGAAAAAGCTCCTACGCCGCACGGGACACGATTATTCCCAGGCACTCCGGCGTGGTTACCAACTGGGATTTCTGCTCATCAACCTGTGGCTAGGCGGAGTCTTCTATGCCTGGGTTCGGCAGTTTGAAACGGGCGCCCACAGGTCGCTAAGCCGTCCTGCGGGAGTCGAAGGCTGGCTGCCAATCGCCGGTATGATGAATTTCAAGTATTGGCTGGTGACCCGTCAGGTGCCGGCGATACATCCGGCAGCGATGTTCCTGCTGATCACGTTCGCTGCGATGGCGTTCCTCTTCCGTAAAGCGTTCTGCAGTTGGCTATGTCCGGTGGGCACCCTATCGGAATACCTATGGCGAGCAGGCAAAAAGATCTTCGGTCGTAACCTCCGCGTATGGCGCTGGGTCGACATTCCTCTGCGAGGCCTGAAGTACCTGTTGCTCGGGTTCTTTGTCTGGGCAGTCTCCTCAATGTCGGCTCATTCCATTGCTGCTTTCATGCGCAGCGACTACGGCCTGATTGCGGACGTCAAGATGCTGAATTTCTTCCGCATGATCGGCGAAACTGGCGCGATCGTGATAAGCATCCTGATCCTGGCTTCGGTTTTCATCCAGAATTTTTGGTGCAGATACCTGTGTCCGTATGGAGCGCTGCTGGGGGTGGCGTCTCTGTTGAGTCCGCTCGGCATTCGGCGCAACGCAGAGACTTGCATTGACTGCAGCAAATGCGCGAAGGCCTGCCCATCAGCGCTGCCTGTAGACAAGCTGCTTACCATCAGATCCGCGGAATGCACCGGTTGCCTGGAATGCGTGGCGGTATGTCCCGCGCAAGCCGCGCTGTATATGTCCGCTCGAACATTTCCGGGATCTTCGGAGCGCGGTCGCGAAGTCCCCGCATGGGCCATGGCAGCAGCTATAGCTGCCCTGTTCCTGGGAATTGTGGGATATGCCAAACTCGAGGGTTACTGGGATTTGGACGTTCCAACTGCCACTTATCAGAAGCTCGTGCCACATGCGAACGAGGCACAACATCCGATGCCGGGGGATCCGGGACTGACCGAATGACTCAGCTGCTTCCCTTGATCAGCCCTTTGGCTGGTTAGGACTATAAAAAAAGGCGCACCATGCCGGTGCGCCCATCGGAATCGGAAGGCAATCACATATTCGGAGCGACATCAATCGATTCAACGTGAATCTGATTGTTTTGTCGATCCAGGCTTCCCAACACTTTCACGTCTTTGCCCACGAACTGCTTGGCCTTGCTTTGGTCATCCAGCTTGTACTCCTTATCCCCTGAACGCAGGACGTAGTCACCTTTCGTCAGCGCGACAGTTCCCATAAAGGTTTTCGCCGAATCGGATGAGCTGGATGCAGCCGACTTATCGTCCCCAGACTGGCTCGACTGCCCCGAGGGGAAAGTCGGCGGGGTACTGCCTTGCGGCGGCGTAGCTGGCGAGTGTGCCGTCGGGTCAGCTGGTTGAGGTTGTTGAGCTTGCGATTGTGCCCAGGCCGCAGGTAGCAGCGCCACCGTCAGCAACACGCTTGCCAGCACGGTCATCGCTAGTTTCATAGTTGTCTCCGTTTCTAGACGACGGCGCGTTCGTAGTTACTGTTATTTACTCTCCATACGTTCCGCTGGCTGGTCGGGGCTCCGATTGAAACCGCGTGCGAACCCGGTCGCCAACTTCGTGGACTTTGTCAGCAAGGTTGCTGCGCGTCTCTTCGCCGCTGGCCGGGGCCAACAGCATTCCGACGCCGACACCTACGCCCACTCCTACCAACATCCAGCCAAGATTTCCAAAAGTGTCACTCTCACGGCCACGGAGCCTGTCGCTGATCGAACTTACCCGTTCGGTCGCCGTCTCATAGGTGTCTTGGGCTTTATCGCTAATATCGTCAATGCGGTCTGCCAGCCGATCCCGCAAAGGATCCAACAGATACAGTCCGGCGCCAAGCAATGTTTTAAGCAGGTTGTTTCTCGTATCTCGTTTCATTAAACAGTCCTCCACGTATGGATAATTGTTGATTCCGTCCCTTCGATGCCAAAGAGGGGCGAATCTTTGGCTTGGGTCACGTAGGCATTAAAGAATCGCGCAGCCCCGGTTTTGAGTACCGTTCCTCTGCCGCGCTCCCTGGCTACAGCAAAACCCTTAGCGGCGGACACTTGGTAAAGAAGTATGCTCCACAACCCGTGCAGCGGACGTACGATTTAGGACATCGTACCTTTTCCCTGCCTGAGTGTTCCGTTTCGGTTCCGATCT
>JBLNFC010000164.1:0-5019 GCA_050263355.1 Acidobacteriota bacterium | reverse complement strand
AAGCCGAAATCAAAGGCCGCCCGATCGGCTCGATCTAGAACTTCTCCCGGCGCATTCGTCCCGGTCAACCTTCCAATCTTTTCCTAGCCGTTTGGCCGATGTGCGTCTGGTCTGTTTGCGCGATTCTGAACGACGTAAGAAACACTTTTGGGAGAACTCAAATGGCATCATCAGCAATATCTTTGTGGGAAAGCGTCTCCAATGAGTTTGCAGCCGCTGCTGATACCGTCGGTAAAGCGGTAGCGGCAGTACACGGGCAGCATCGATTCGGAGCCAGCGGCATCCAATGGCGCAAGGGCGTGGTCGTGACTGCCGAGCATGCGGTCCGCCGCGCCGAACAAGTCAGAGTGAACTTCGGATCGGACAACTCTTTCACCACCACCGTGGCCGGCCGCGACCCGTCGACTGATCTTGCAGTATTGAGATTGCCTGAGAACGCGACTCTGCCAGTCGCTCCCGTCGATCAAGCCGCGGAATTGAAACTCGCCCAGTTAGTTCTCGCATTGGCACGCAGCCGCCGCGGAAACGTGGTCGCCAGCGCGGGCATCATTGGCGGATTGAGTGGCGAGTTCCATACCTGGCGAGGCGGGCGACTGGATCAACAAGTCCGCTTAGCTCTGGAACTCTATCCGGGCTTCTCAGGAGGACCCTTGCTTAGCGCGCAAGGCAAGGTGATCGGTATCAACAGCAGCGCTATCGCCCGCGGTCGAGCCGTGATGATCCCGGTCCCCACCGTGAACCGAGTAGTGGACGAGCTACTCGAAAAAGGTCACATCGCGCGGCCTTATCTTGGATTGGCGATGCAGCCAGTCGATATTCCTGAAGCGCTCGCCGCGAAACTGAAAACTGCGGCAACCCGAGGTCTATTGGTAGTTCAGGTTGAGCGGGGCGGGCCCGCCGAGAACTCCGGCATTCTCATCGGCGACATCTTAGTCGCCTTACGCGAGCAAAGCTTGCCCGAAACAGAAAATCTGCACGATGCGTTGCTTTCGGCGAAGATTGGCACTGCTCTGCCCTTGACGCTTCTTCGAGCGGGAAACCCGGTGCAGCTATCTATAACCCTGGGCGAACGTCCGGAACGGTAAGGAGATGAGTAACGCCGCCGGTACCCGGATACGCGTCTCGATCTCAGCGTCTTCCGCAATTCGTCGTGCCGGCTTGGAGTCGATCATCGCACATAGTTCGATGACCCAACTGGTGGGTAGCATGTATGGAATCGATGCGCTGGAGCGGCACCTTCGCCAATTCCAACCCGATGTCGTTGTGGCCGACCTCGAACATGCTGACTCGCGCTGGGTAAGTCATTCTCCCGGACTCGATGAGGAGCAGCCAGCTGTGAATGTCGTCGCCCTCATCGATGCCCCTGGCATAGCTTGGATAACTCGGGCGCTCCGAGCCAATGTAAAAGCGATTCTCAATCGGGATGCGCCGCCCGAAGACATTCTCAGCGCCATCGAATCGACGTACTCAGGCCTCGTGGTCCTGGAACCGGAGGTCATCGACACCCTGCTGGGAAGCGTACGTTTGACAACTGCTGACCCGCCTGCCCTCTCGCAGGCACTCACCGAACGTGAAATCGAAGTTCTTCAACTGCTTGCCGAAGGCGTGGGAAATAAAGTCATCGCCATGCGCCTGAACATCTCCGAGCACACGGTGAAGTTCCACATCAGTTCCGTTCTTTCTAAGATGGGAGCTGCCTCGCGCACCGAAGCCGTCACCCAAGGCATCAGGAATGGGCTGATCTTGATTTGAATCAGCACTCACGCCTGCCCCCTGCACGAATGCACGGGTGCATGTGCGCTCAGGACGCAACGCGCTAATAGATCGTGTATCCCGGCGCGGGATTCCGCACGTCGGGTTTCGAGGCCATCAACAGCAACGCCCCGGTTTTCTTGAACGCTTTCAGATCGTCAAGGCTGTTGAAAGACGTCGTTTTGTAATCCTCGGGTGTCGGCGTGTCGTCCGGGATCTGAACTGCTTCCACATTCTCGAAGGCATGCGCCTTGAGCAGTTGCACATACTCGCTTTTGGATCGCACGTGCACCGGCACTTTTAACTTGTGTACCCATTGCAGCGAGTACTCATTATCTTTGTAAAGATTAATCAAGATAAACAGCCGTGCATGCGGGGCCATGACTCGGAACAGCTCAGCAAGCGCGCGATCCTGGTCGGCATAGTAGTAGAACGACTCGACCGACAGGACCTTATCGAAAAAATTCTCTTCCCACGGAATTTGTTGGGCCGAACCCCAACCGTAAAGAATGTTGTCGAAGTCCTTTGATTCGGCTCTCGCCTGGCGAATCATCTCATCGGCAACATCCACCCCAACTACTTGGCCGAACCCCTCGGGCCCATCACCGACCAGGCGCGCAAGCAGGCGCGTGGCCCACCCAGAGCCGCAGCCCAAATCGAGAACCCGTTCGCCAGGCCGAAGGTCCATAAGCCGTATGGTTTTCTCCGTGATATTGAGATGATGCTGCCGCATCTTCTCGCCTTCACCTGCCTGGGCCCAGCGGTTGAATTCTTCTTTCAGGCGTTCGTCGGGGGGAAGCGGCTTTTCGTTCATGCCTTGTCTCTCGATCCATCAATCTGCCTGACCAGAAGTCAGGGGAACACTCGCGGCTTACAGCCTCGCTTCTATGCTACATTTGGCATCCGCATGCCGCAAAGCGAGCCACCACCGTCAACTCGGCCGGGACGTGAGTTGCTGTACTGCCCGAATTGCGCGAAGGAAGTCACCGACCCGTTGACATGCGGCGATTGCTCGGCAGTAATCTGTCGAACCTGTGGTACCCCCCTCGAATCCCCCGATGAGCTTGGAATTGGATAAGGGATGAATTCTCCCATCGTCGAACGGCCGGCCACCTCTTCGCGCTCAGAATCGTCTCAACCCTCGCTGGTTCGTGGTTTGTCGCTGGTTGATTCCGTCCTTCTGCTGGTCAGCGGCATCATCGGTTCTTCAATTTTTCTGACGGCGAAGGACATCGCCATGCCCCTGCCCCAGCCGGTGCTCTTCCTCGGCGTCTGGATTCTAGGTGGCGTGATCTCGATGTTCGCCTGCTTCGCCTTTGCTGAACTTGGCTCGATGTTCCCCGATTCGGGCGGCCAATACGTTTACCTGCGTGAGACATACGGCGATCTCGTCGCATTTGTCTACGGCTGGATGCTCTTCGCCGTCGCTAATGGCGGCACCATCGCAGCTCTCTCCGTAGCTTCCGCCGCCTACATTGGCGAAATATTTCCAATCCTGTCGCAGCAACACGTCGTCGCCACCTTTGCCGGAATTACGCTCACTCGCGCGCACCTGTTCGGACTCGTCCTCATCGCCGCACTCACGCTTGTGAACGTCGTCGGTCTGCGCTGGGGTGCTCTGCTGCAGAATGTGTCCACCTGGACCAAGTTCACGGCGATGGCAGCTTTCGTTTTTCTCGGATTCGCAATCGGTAAAGGGAGTTGGGCCAACTTTCATGGAACTCCGGGAACCAGCTTGACCATGGGCCTCGGCCCGGCTCAGTTCATCTCCGCACTCGGGGTCGGATTGATCGCGGTGTTCTGGGCCTATGACGGCTGGGTTTACATCACGTGGGTCTCGGGCGAAGTAAAAGATCCGCGGCGGAACGTGCCGCTCGCGATGGTGCTGGGTGTCCTTGCCGTCGGCGCCATCTATCTCGCAATGAATTTGACGTACATGTATGCTCTGCCGCTCACTGAAGTTGCTAAACACGAAACCATCGCACATGCTGCTGCAACCACGCTGTTTTCTCCGGGGGCCGCGGTATGGCTCTCTGCGATGATCGCGGTCTCCTGCTTCAGTGCCGCCGCCACTTGCACCTTGTCGGGCGCTCGCGTGTACATGGCCATGGCCCAGGATGGCGTCTTCTTTAAACGTATGGCTGTTGTACATCCCAAGTGGCGAACACCGGCGTTCAGCCTTATTGGACAAGGCGTCTGGGCAGCGCTTCTCACCGTAAGCGGCCGTTACGACCAGCTCTACACCTACGTCATTTTCGGCATGCTGCTCTCCTACACAATGACGGTGATTGGGCTCTTTATTCTGCGTCGAAAGCGGCCGGACATGGCGCGCCCTTATCGCTGCACGGGATATCCCTGGCTGCCGGCTATTTACGTCCTCATTGCCGGAGCTTGGACTATTAATACCGTCCTCACGCGCCCCAAAGAGTCCATCGCCGGAATGCTGATCATGTTGGCAGGCGTGCCCGGATTCCTTTACTGGAAGTGGAGCAATCGCAAGAGAACAGCGGGCCAACCGCAGCCATGAACATTGCGCTGAAGTCTTTTCTCTGCATTCTCTTCCTCTCTTCGCTGACGGCTGCAATCACCGGCCCTTCGGCCCCCTCCTATGGAGTTCGTCTGGTTCAGGCCTGGATACCCATGAAAGACGGCATCCGCCTCTCCGCGACGCTCTACATGCCCGAAGGCGCCAAACCGCAGGAAAGATTTCCGGCCATCCTCGAATACCTTCCTTATCGCAAGGACGATGCCACCGCTGCCCGTGACTACCCTATTCACTCCTATTTCGCGCATCGCGGCTTCGTCAGCGTGCGCGTGGACATCCGTGGAACCGGAACCAGCGAAGGACAGACGCCCGAGCGGGAATACTCCGAGCAGGAACAAACCGATGGCGTCGAAGTAATTTCCTGGCTAGCGCATCAACCGTGGTCGAACGGTAGCGTCGGCATGATGGGCATCTCTTGGGGCGGCTTCAATGCCATGCAGATGGCCATGCGCAACCCGCCCGGATTGAAGGCAATCATCGCCGTGGATGCTACCGATGAGTTGTTTCACGATGATGTGCACTACGTCGACGGCATCATGCATGTCGATGAATTCGAACTCGACATGGACATGGCCGAGGGCATCACCGGAGCCCCCGACTATTCACTTGATGAAAAAGTACTCGGGCCGAGATTCGAAACGCCGCCGTGGTCTTTGCTCTACCTCAAGCATCAGCACGATGGCCCGTTCTGGCGCGCGCCCGTGCGTCCACAAAACGAGATC
>JBLNFC010000163.1:0-4206 GCA_050263355.1 Acidobacteriota bacterium | reverse complement strand
CTCTGCAACAAGGTTGCCGAGTGCTCGAATACAAATTCCGAGACAGCCAAGAAAAGCGCTGGAACTACGCAGTGTGGAACAAACCACGCTGACTCAGAAGACTATGCATGTGGTGTTACCTCATTCGTTCTAGTAATCGACGCAGACGATTCCCGACGGCCATTCATCGTAATACCCGCACGTTTGCATCTGATGCGAGCCCTTACGCCGCCTGTTCTGAGTCACTCGCGCCACTCTGGTGTAAGAGTTTGTCGATATGCTTTCCTAAAGCCAATTCCATGTCGGACTTCGCCTGTTCGAAGCTGGTAGCTTGAACAACCGCCCGCGGTTCATCGCTACTGCCATTCCAGCCGTCATCGGTTAGCCAGAATTTGCATTCGATGTGAACACAAGGGATGACCTTGAGACTTACCGCTTGGTGTGTCATTGTTGCCTCACTACAAAATGAAGGCTGTATTATGGCGAGCCCGGGGCTGAATTGACAATGACTTTCGGTACGATAATAAGAAGATTCCAAAGGTAAAGAACGTGCTGTCTGCCAAGAAGGCCGAGCATTTTAGACAACTGCTGGAGACCCGTATTGCGGAATCGGAGCGTATCCTCGCCAATGCCGAGCAGGAAGTGCGGGCAAGTTCTGCGAGGCATGCGGATTCGGCTGATCAGGCTGCGGCGGAATATGAGAGACAGACTCTTGCGCACAAGGCCGATCTGGCACGTCAAACTATCAGAAGGCTGACCGATGCAGTGAAGCGGATAAGCCAAGGTACTTTCGGCGAGTGTGCCCAGTGCGGAGCCGAAATCGAAACGAAGCGGCTGGAGGCAATTCCTTGGGCGCGATACTGCGTCAAGTGTCAGGAAGCACGCGAGCGGCGATGACGAGAAAATGCGTACAATGCAAGTCCATTACTGCTCTACCGAGGACGCACCCATGGCCGTTCTCCTGTCAAATGAAATCAGAGCTTTGCTCGACTCACCCAACTTCGCCCATCTCGCCACCTTGATGCCTGACGGCTCACCGCAGAGTGTTCCCATCTGGGTGGGTCGTGAGGATGATCGCATACTGATTTGCATTGGGGAGGGCTCACTTAAGGCGAAGAACACACGACGCGACCCTCGTGTATCTCTCTCCATTGTTGATTTCCACGACCCGTATAAGGAAGCTCAGATTCGTGGGCGGGTTGTAGAACGCCGACCTGATGGCGATTGCAAGTACATAGACCCCATCTCAGTCAAGTACACAGGTAAACCGTTCCCATTTCGCACCCCCGAAGGGAGAGTGGCGCTCGTGATCGAGATAGAGAAGGCGCGATACACAAAGCTCCCCTTTGAACATACGCCGCCGAAGCTGTGATGCAGGAACAAGTGTGTCAACTGAGCGCAGCCCAATTTTGATTACTGAGCGCCTGATCCTGCGCCACTGGCGTAAGTCCGACCGGGAACTATTCGCTCGCCTGAACGCCGATCCCCGTGTCATGGAGTTCATGCCTCACGCCCTTTCGAAGGAAGACAGTGACGCACTGTCCGACCGAATCGAGGAACATTTCCGAGAGCACGGCTTCGGTTTGTGTGCCGTGGAACTTCGGCGAGGAGGAAGCTTCATTGGGTTCGTCGGGTTGAACGTGCCATCATTCGACGCGCCGTTCACGCCTTGCGTAGAGATTGGATGGAGACTGGCGGCGGAGTACTGGGGACAAGGTCTGGCGAGCGAAGGGGCGCACGCAAGTGTCCGCTATGGATTCGAGACGCTAGGTTTAGACCGATTGGTATCATTCACGGCACCAACGAACGCTAGATCACGACGGGTAATGGAAAAGATCGGAATGACACACGATCCCGCCGACGACTTCGATCATCCTCGGTTGCCAGCCGGACACCCTCTGCGTCCTCAGGTTCTGTATCGGCTGAGCCGCTCGGCGTGGAACTCCCGTCGTTGACGCATGAGTCCATTGATAGACGCAAGCCACAGATATAATCCGGTGCAATGACCAACAAGCTTTTCGCAGTCATGGGCCTTGATACGCTCAAGGTACTGAGATACTCTTTCAACCCTACGTGGGTGGATTTATGGCAACTGCCACAGCCCCTGCCGTGACTTCGCGCTCTCAAGCGAAGCTGGTGTTTTTTGTAGTGTTGTTCGCGCTTACGGTGGTTGCCGTCTATGACAAGGACGCTCGAGCATTCGATCCGGCATCGCCCATCGCGCAGCATTTCGCTCCCGCAAAGTGGTACTTGGTTGTGCACGGCTTCTTCGGGGCCATCGCAATGGCGGTTTGCGGCATTTCAGTTTTCCAATCGCTTGCGGGCTCGTTATCTTGAAGTGCATCGTGTGCTTGGATATGTGTACGTGACCAGCGTCTTCATTTCCGCTCCCTTCGCGATCGTTGTAGCACTCAAGATACCGAAATCTTTTTCATTGGTTGCGGCAAATTGCATGCAGTCTTTTGGGTGGCTGGTGACGACCGCAATCGCGCTCTACTGTGTTCGCACGGGCAATCTCATTCAGCACCGGCGCTGGATGATCCGGAGCTATCCTTTCGTGATGGTGTTTACCGCAGCCCGCACCGTGCGAATGTTCTTGCCGGTTGCGCGCTTTGGTCCCACAAGCGGTGAGGCGGTACTCTGGATATGCAGTGCACTTGCAGCATTTCTGCCCAGTATTTTTTTCGACTGGACATCAATTTTCCGGAATTGGGGCGAGAGCGAAGACGGCAGTCCGATAACTGTCCGTTCCAGAGGATCAGCTGGGCAGCTTTTCTGGCGAAGATTTCTCTGAAATGGCCGGCGAATTTACCACGTGCTGTACAGAGAGCCGATATCTCTAATTAATAAAGGAATAGCGATTAAGCCTTTGAGCGCCGGTGTGAACGCAGACGCGTATTTGCGCACGCGGAGAAAACAACCATGAGTGGCATGCCTCGACGTGACTCATCCAAACCACTGCCACCGGGCTACTGATGATGGTGCCTCATCTGCTTTCCGACGGCGCTCGCGCGCAGGGCGCATCGGCCATGGGCGGCGAGAATCTCTGCTTCATGTCGGCCACAACGCTTGCCGCAGCCATCCGAGCGAAAAGGGTGTCGCCTGTCGAGGTCGTCAGCGCCATTTATGTGCGCATTCATCAGCTCAATCCGCGGATCAATGCCTTTTGCACGCTCACGGAGCAACAGGCCCATCAGACGGCAAAGGAAGCGGAGGCAGCGATCGGCTTGGCGCTCTTCACGGCGTCCCCGTCTCGATCAAAGATGTGTTCCTCACGCGAGGCGTTCGCACAATGTTCGGCTCCCGCATCCGGGAGAACTATGTGCCCGAAGAGGATGCTCCTGCTGTGGCGAAGCTACTTGCGGCGGGGGCAATCCCGATCGGAAAGACCGCGACACCCGAGTTCGCGTTCAAAGGTGTCACCGATAGCCCCCTCACCGGAATCACATGGAATCCCTGGGATCTCAAAAAAACTGCCGGAGGTTCATCGGGAGGGGCAGGCGCCGCAGTAGCTGCTGGGCTTGGCCCGATAGCCCTTTGTTCTGATGGCGGCGGATCAATTCGCGCGCCGTCTTCATTCAACGGTATCTTTGGTCTGAAGCCATCGTTTGGCCGGGTTGCATATTATCCCTCTCCGACTGTTCCTTTGGTGCACGCCGGACCGATGGCCCGCACGGTGCGCGACGCTGCGCTCATGCTCAACGTAATCGCTGGGCCGGACGAGCTTGATCTTCTTTCCCTTCCGGCCGATGCCACGGATTACCTCTCAGCCGGCGAGGGCGGCATCCGAGGTCTTCGCGTGGGCTGGAGTCCGGCTCTTGGTTATGCAAAAGTCGATCCACAGGTTGCGACCATCACCGAAGCCGCGGCAAAGGTCTTCGAGAGCAGTTTGGGCTGCAATCTCGAATCCGCCGACCCAGGTTTCGAAAACCCATGGAATTCGTTCTCTTCATTCTGGGTGATGAGCTTTGCCTTGCGGTTCCGCGGCTTTTTGCCGGAATGGGAGAGCCGCATGGACCCTGACCTCGTCACACTAATTAAGAACATCGAGCGGCTTGGGCCGAAAGATTATGGGGAGGCACTCGGAATGCGTGTCGCCCTTTGGGATACGATACGAAAGTTTTTCGATCGTTTCGACCTTTTGCTTACCCCGAGCGCATCTGTTCCGGCATTCGAAGCGGATCGGCCCAATCCGGACGGGATGCCTGTTCCTGCCGGAGCGCTTGT
>JBLNFC010000162.1:0-2575 GCA_050263355.1 Acidobacteriota bacterium | reverse complement strand
TTCCGCCACAATTTTGTCTTCTCCGGGTTGAAGCATGAACGAGTTCATGGCCAATCCCGGCTTGCCCTCGCCACCTCCCATCACGATCGAAGGCTTCGAGCTCTTCAACATCTTCGAAATTTGCTCCGGAGTTAGAGCAATTTTGGAGTCCCACGTGATCTGCATGTGGGGGACGTGATTTGCAATATCGGGCACAAAGAACGACGTGCGAACGCCGGGAACCTTTGTGATCTGTTGAGATATTCCTTGCAGACGCGCCTGCCATTCTTTTGCCAGCGCATCGTGGTCTTCCGCCAGAAACAGTTCAAGAGCTTTTACCATCCCGATTATTTCTTCTTTCCCAACTTTCTGGCTGCGGCCAATCGTGTCTTCGTGCGGGCTGTTGTTGAGCAGCGCGTAGGCCACCAGATCCTTGCGGCCAAGCAGCATCCCGGCGCACTGGGGCCCGCGGATCGCCTTTCCGCCACTGAACGTGATCAGGTCGTAGCCCATGTTGGCGTAATCCCAAAGATGGGACACCGGCGGAGTATCCGCGGCCGCATCATTCATGCAAGGAATTTTGTACTCCTTGGCTAGCTTCACCCACTCATCCACTTTGATCTGCCCACTTTCATTGGCGAAGTTTGAGAAATGCATCATTGCGGTGCGATCGTTTACGGCTCGGCGAAGTTGCTCGCGAGTTTCGATCTCGACCAGTTTCACTCCAGTGGTCCGCAGCTGATGATCAAAAGGATTTCGATGTGTTTTCTGAATAATAACTTCGGACTTCATTCCGGTCAGATCCGGTATCTGTCGGATCAAAGCCTCATTATCCCCCGTGAGAATGCCCGCCAATCCGGACTGAATCGCGGCGGCTGCGCCAGAGGTAACAAGGGCGGTATAGCCATCTGGCAACTTGAGCATTTGTGCGATGCGGTTGCCGGCCGCTACTTCGAGATCAGGAATACTCACGAAATGTTTTCCGGCCATGAACATCACAGCTTCAAGCTGGGGATGGGGCAGGGAACCACCCAGCATGGTCATTGTGCCTTCGCAGTTGATCACTGTGGGAACGCCCAATTCCTCGTAAGGATTTCCGGATGAACCGAAGCCGGAGACCGCCGTCGACGAAGCCGTCCCCCGATTTTGTCCAAAAAGCTTTCGCGGTGCCGCGAAGGTGCCTGCAAGTGCGCCCAAGCTTCCTAAGAAGCTGCGTCGGTTCCATCTAGACGTCAGTCCCATAACAGGTCCTTTCTACTTGCGAGTTTCCGCTGCAATAAAGTTGATCGCATTCGTGAATCACTATGGCAAAGCAAAGCTGAAAACGTCACTGCCTGCGGCGATAGCGACATATTGCTTTCCTGCGACGGCATAGCTCATCGGGGAGGCACTCATGCCTTGCCCTGTGGTGAAATGCCAGAGTGCCTTACCGGTTTTCGCATCGACTGCTTCGAAGGATTCCGCATCATCTCCGAAGAACAGCAGTCCGCCGCTGGTCGTCATAGTTCCACCCGATGAGTGCCCAGACCCGGTTTGCGGATACTTCCACGCGAATGTTCCGTTCTCAAGGTCGTATGCCATCAAAATTTTCTGCGATTGCTCGCTGGCGATGCGCTTCACTCCGGTCGAATAGTACATTTCACCTTCCTTGAAGCGCTCGGGCTCTGCTTTGGAGAAATAAGTCTCGCACTCTTCGAGAGCCATGAAGTACACGAAGTGAGTTGATTCGTTGTAGGAGGGCGAGAACCAGTTGGTTGCGCCTGCATACCCAGGACAGACCCGGGTTCCGGCCGGAGTCGGCTTCACATCGGTGGGAATCGGTCTGCCTTCTGCGTCGATTGCTTTTGCCCAGTTCAACTTCTCGACAAATGGCACGGCGGACAAAAACTTTCCGTCGGTACGGTCCAGAATATAGACGAAGCCGTTGCGATTTGCCTGAACCAGCAATTTGCGCGGCTGACCCTTATACACGGCATCGAGCAGAATTGGCGTCTCGGTTGCGTCGTAGTCAAACAGGTCGTGTGGAGTGAACTGGAAAAACCACTTCAACTTTCCGGTGTCCGCATCCAACGCCAGCACGCAGTCCGTATAGAGATCATCTCCAGGCCTTACGCTGCCCTCAAAGTCAGGCGCCGGGTTGCTCGTAGTCCAGAAAACCAGGTTTAGCTCGGGATCATAGGTGCCTGGCATCCATGTGGTTCCGCCCCCGTGAAGATAGAGATCGTTGGGCCAGCTTTCCGATCCAAACTCTCCGGGCGCAGGAATAGTCCAATAACGCCAGGCGAGTTTGCCTGTTGCTGCTTCGTAAGCCGCTACGAACCCGCGTACTCCATCGTCGCCGCCCGAAGTCCCGACGAGCACTTTGTCCTTCACTACCAGAGGTGCGCTGGTCGCGCCATAGTTTTTATTCCAATCGGCATAGGCAACATCCCAGACGAGATTGCCCGAGCGCGAGTCCAGACACAGCAGATGCGCATTGTCAGTTTCGATGTACACGCGGTCATGCCACAGGGCAACACCACGGCTGATATGCCGGGATGCGTCATCTATCAGTCCCTCACTGATGGGCCGCGAATAGTGCCAAACCACTCGGCCA
>JBLNFC010000161.1:0-3677 GCA_050263355.1 Acidobacteriota bacterium | reverse complement strand
GAACTACTGCCGTTTCCGAGGTTAGCGGCGAATAGTAAACCTCTTTGAAGGTGTATGACTTATTTCTAGAACCAAGAATAGGCATGATCTCCAGATGCCAGTGGTAGTCCTCGTCAATCGTCTTCCAGTACCCCAGGCTCTCCGACCGATGCAGACTGTTGGGCGAGGTGTGAAGAACGAGATGGAAGTCCTCAGTGATGGTGCGAATCCGCTGCAAGGTTCGTCGCAGCAGCGCTCCCAACTCGGACATGACTCCGGCCTTACTTAGAGCCGAACGCTCGAAGGCGGCGTCATGTGTGCGCGGAATCAACCAGGTCTCGTAAGGCACTCGCGGTGCATAAGGGCAAAGCGCGACGTAATCACCCCGAATTTCCAGAACCCGTAAATTCTGGCGCTCCTCCTGCTGCAAGATATCGCAGAAAACACAGCGCTCCTTTTTCTCGTAATAGTCGCGTCCAGCACGAAGCTCGTACAGCACGCGGCGGGGAACAAAGGTCGTTGCCGTTAGCTGAGACGTGGGATGCTCGAATTCCTGACCAGCGCTGACACCGTGATTTTTGAAGATGCTTACATATTTGAAGCGTGCGTCTCGCTTGAGGTCCTGGATCCGCTGCCCAGCCAATACCAGAAACTGCTCGATCTCGCGGTCGCTCGCATTCCAAAGTTGACGGTCGTGGCGTGGGTTTTCTATCAATACTTCGTGCGCTCCCACCGATCGCATGCGATCGTACAATCCGTCGCCCCGCCGGCCGGGTTCCCCTTCTATGCGATACAGAGGTGTGGGATGCACCGCCGAACGCGCCGACCACGCATTACCTTCCAGGCCGGGCGCACTCGAGACGATCTGCAGCGCTTTTTGCGAATCGGCACAAAAGCGACATTCCGTCTCAGCTGGCGGCACAACATCAGGCACATCGTCGCCTGTAATAACCCAGGAGCGGGTTATGGGATCTTTGCGAAGCTCCATGGACTAAGGAAAGCACTGCGCAGCATCATGCGTCAACTGCCAATCCAATCGCGTAAGACGGTCACGCATTCTCCACTGATTCGTTTGCTATAATCCGCCCACGCACCCGCAGCAAATGACCGAGCCGTCCACTCCGCTGATGCGGCAATATGCCGCCATCAAGAAAGAGCATCCTCAGACGCTGTTGTTCTTTCGTTTGGGAGATTTCTACGAGCTTTTCTTCGAAGACGCAGTGCTGGCTTCGCGCGAGTTGCAAATCACGCTCACTTCCCGCAATAAAGAAAAGGGCATCGCCGTTCCCATGTGCGGCGTCCCCTATCATGCGGCTGAAAACTACATCGCCAAACTCATCCGCAAAGGATTCAAGGTCGCGATTTGCGATCAGGTGGAAGACCCACGTGTCGCCAAAAAACTGGTTCGCCGTGAAGTGACTCGGGTCGTCACTCCGGGAACTGCGGCTGACTCCTCTCTGAATTCGGACGAGAACAATTTTCTCGCTGCCGTCGCACAAGTTGGAGATTCGGCAGGCTTCTCGGCTCTGGATCTTTCCACGGGCGAATTTCGCGCTACGCAGTTTCAGGGAGAATCAGCAAGAGCGCGAATAGAGGATGAGTTGCAGCAGCTCAGACCGCGCGAAGTCCTCTTTGCTTCGGCAACACCGCTTTTCGACAAGGCACAGAGTTCAGGGCCGCGCAACCCCGGGTCGCATGCCGAGACGCCGCTCGATGACTGGATTTTCGCCCCAGACCACGCTATTCCCCAGCTGGAAAATCACTTCGGGGTGCTCTCGTTGGAAGGCTTTGGGCTATCGGGCAAAGCGGCGGCAGCCTGTGCCGCCGGAGCAATCCTTTATTACGTGCGCTCCACCCAGCGCGGCAAACTGGATCACGTTGATCGCATCGGTTTTTACGAGCGCCAGAACTGCCTCGTACTCGACGTTGTCACGGTACGTAACCTGGAACTCATCGAGCCTTTATTTGCCGGTACCGACCCCGGCGTAACGCTGTTCCGCTGCATGGATTCAGCCATCACGCCGATGGGCAAGCGCCTGCTTCGCTCCTGGATGTTGCGCCCATCCGTCGATCTTGAACAAATCAACCAAAGGCTCGATGCTGTTGACGCCCAAGTAAAGGAAACCGTCGCTCGGGAGGAACTACGCCGTGCGCTGGATGGCATTCTTGATCTCGAACGCCTTCTTAGCCGCGTGACCCTCGAAACCGCTAATCCTCGCGACGTTTTAGCGCTTTCCACTTCGCTGGCGAAAATTCCTGCGGTTCGCGCGGCGTTGGCCCGCCTCGTCCCCGAACGACTAGCGGCGTTGCATACCACGATCGACGAACTAGTCGACCTGCGTTCACGGATTGAGCAAACAATAATTTCGGAGCCTCCGCTGACTTTGAACGATGGCGGCGTGATCGCTGCGGGTGTCGACAAAGAGTTGGATGAACTGCGCAATCTAAGCCGCAACAGCAAGCAGTACCTCGCGCAGATTGAGTCACGCGAGAGGCAGCGGACAGGCATCTCTTCACTGAAAGTGAAGTTCAATTCTGTCTTCGGCTACTACCTCGAAATCTCCAAAGCCAACTTGCACCTGGCCCCGGCCGACTACGATCGCAAGCAGACCCTCGTTAACGCTGAACGCTTTACCACTCCCGAGCTAAAGGAATACGAAGCCAAAATTCTTGACGCGCAGGAGAAGATCGTCGATATCGAGCGCCGGCTCTTTGCCGAGCTGCGTGCCGGCATCGCGGCCGAGGCCAAACGCATCCGCCAGACAGCCCTTGCTCTTGCCGAAGTGGACGTGCTTGCCTCATTCGCACACCTGGCCGCTCTGCGCAACTATTGCCGTCCCACGTTCGACGACAGTGGAGACATTGAAATCGTTGAAGGCCGCCATCCTGTAATCGAGCAACAGGAACTCGCGGGCGGCAGCGAGCGCTTCGTGCCTAACGATCTTTTCCTGAACGGCACCACCCACACCATCATGGTCTTGACCGGGCCGAACATGGGTGGCAAATCCACTTACTTGCGGCAAGCTGCGTTGAGCGTAATTCTCGCGCAGATGGGATCGTTTGTTCCCGCCCGCTCTGCGCGGCTGAGCGTGGTTGACAGGGTATTCACGCGCATTGGCGCTAGCGACAACCTGGCCCGTGGACGCTCGACCTTCATGGTGGAGATGACCGAGACCGCTGCCATCCTCCACACCGCGACTCCTCGTTCCCTGATCCTGCTCGACGAGGTAGGCCGCGGTACTGCAACCTACGATGGCCTCGCCATAGCGTGGGCAGCTATCGAATACCTGCACGCCCGCACTCGCGCCAAAACTCTTTTCGCCACGCACTATTTCGAATTAACGGAGTTGCCTGATCGGCTTTCTGGCGTGAAAAACTACCACGTCTCCGTAAAAGAAACCGGCGGTGGCATCGTCTTCCTGCGCAAGGTTGAACCGGGGGCGGCCGACCGCAGCTATGGTATTGAAGTGGCGAAGCTGGCCGGTTTGCCTCACGAGGTTATAGTGCGTGCGCGCGAAGTGCTGGAAGAACACGAGAATGCTGAATTGCGGTTGACGGATCAATTGGCGCAGGATGATGCTCAACCAGCGCGTCCGGCGCAGCTCACCATCTTTACCCCCTTGTCGCATCAAGTGGTAGACAGCTTGCGCAAAGTGGACTTGAACCGGTTGACTCCTTTGGAGGCGCTGAACCTGCTC
>JBLNFC010000160.1:0-9166 GCA_050263355.1 Acidobacteriota bacterium | reverse complement strand
CCGGGCCTGTGGGATATGCATGCACATTTTGAGCAGGTGGAGTGGGGACCGATCTACCTGGCTGCAGGCGCAACTACGGTCCGCGATTGCGGGAATGAGCTTGAGTTCATTACGGCGGTGCGCAACGCCATTCGGGATGGACGTGGATTAGGACCTCGCCTGCTGCTTGCAGGCATTGTGGACGGAACCGGACCCGCGGCAATCGGAGTCGAACGCGTCGACAACGCTAAAGACGCGCAGTATTGGGTCGCTCGCTATCACGATGCAGGCTTTCAGCAGATGAAGATTTACAGTTCGATGACGCCGGACAATGTGGCTGCGGTCGCGGCAGATGCGCATGGTGTGGGAATGACCGTCACCGGACACGTTCCAGAAGGCATGGACATTTTCCAGGCCGTCGATGCAGGGATGGACCAGATCAACCACATTCAGTACGTCGCCGATGTCATGATTCCGCCCGGAAAAAAGCCGGCAGGCAGACCGACGCGTGATCAGCGAATGGCCATGATCAATGCCATTGATATCGAATCGCCTGAAGCGAAGAAAGCGATGGATTTCGTAAAAGAACACAAGACGGTTATCGATCCGACGATGGCGTTAATGGAGATGTTCACCGCATCGGCGTCGCATCCTTTCACCAGTTTCGAGCCCGGCGCCGCCAAGGTAGCTCCTGAACTGGCAGAACAATTCATGACACCCGAAGGGCCGCCCGACCCCAAGGATGCGCAAAAGAAAGCTGTGCGAGACAAAGAACTCCAAATCATCGGAGCACTACATCGCGCCGGCGTGCCCATCGTAGCGGGAACGGACCAGGCAGTGCCGGGCCACAGCCTGCATCGTGAAATCGAACTGTATGTCGAAGCCGGATTTACGCCAATGGAAGCGATTCAGGCCGCGACCGTCGTCCCCGCCCGCGTGATGGGATTGGACAAGCAAGTGGGTACGGTGCAAGCGGGTAAGAAGGCGGACGTGATCATTCTCGGCGCGAATCCGCTGGAGAAGATCAGTAACATCCGCACCGTAGAGAGAGTCGTCACAGGGGGAACTCTCTACGACACGGCCCCGCTTTGGGAAAGTGTGGGATTTAAGCCCTAGAGGCTTCGGCAACGCAAGGACAATTGAATTGAGTTCGCCAAGAGCTACGGCAACCCTTGGATTGTGGTGTTGAACAGGGCTGGATCCTGGAAATCGGTGCGATCTCCCGCCCTCTTGTCTTTTACCGGTTGCAAGCGTGCGGAGAGCGGCTTATTCCATTTGAACGCGAGCGAAGCTACGTCCGCGAAGATGCGCTCCATCTGTTCCGGGCTGGTGTCCCCCGGAAGGGGGATTGTATCTAATCCGGTCCCGCAAACTGCCGAGTATGCCAGCACGGAGTCGATGTTGTAAGTCGACTCGGCCCACCGTTGCGATAAAACTTTGTCTTCCAGCACAGGGACCATGAGACCGGAGTAGCCGACCTGTTTTTGCGGCACGGCTTTCACCGCAGTTGTGATGATGTGCGCTGCAGTAAGGGTTCCACTGGAGCCAAACTTCGCGCCCGTAAAAGCCTCGATTGCGGCGCCTATGGACACATCGCCCAGAGGTGCGGGTGTCGGATCGACCCCGAGATACAGCCAGCCGGTTTCCGCAGCCACTTTTTTGCCCACCTTATCCGCGACCGATGCGTGCTTGGTCAGTGCAGCGGTCAAATCGGCGGTAGCGGCTACGGCGTTCCCCTTGTCCTTGAGAAAGACCTCGCGAACGACATTGGCTCCTTCAAAGCCGATGGCGAATTGGCCGCCAGCACCGGTGTGATAGGAACCGGGAAAGAAGGGCCCGAAGGGCTTCAGCATCGCGGTAGCTGTGAAGTTGAAGGTGCCCTGGCTACGCGGACTATGCTCGCCCACATACTTCACCAGTTCGGCAGTGCGCCGAATTGTGTTCCAGTGGATACCCGCTTCGTCAGCAATGATGGCGCTGCCCTCGATGTTAGGCAGGGTTGACAGCGCGCGTTCCAGAAGATGCATGGTCGCGGGGTCGTCGGTGTCGTGCAGCATCCCCGGTCCAACATTCGGCAGGAATTTCTCTTTCACGGACAGATCATCAAGCTGCTTAAGAAATGCAAATGCCTGATCCTCCGCCATGCCGGCCACGAGTTCCGCCACCGGCTGAGTTGTGATGCGAACGCTTTCGACTTCATAACCCGAGGATTCGAATTCAGCTTTTGCTTTTCGCAAAACAGCGAGAGCGTCGGCAACTTCTTTTTGGTAATTTGCGCGGTCGAGCCTTACAAATCCGGTGATCGCCCTTACTTTCGGGTTGTAGGAAGAGGAACTGGTCTGGGCTACTGCTTGCAGCGAAATAGCAAGGATTAGCGCAAGAACAGTTCGATACACGGTGCCCTCCGAACGCAAATTGGACGCAGTATAGCAGCACGCGTTCGGCAACTTTCCTGAATCGGGCACGGCTACGGGTTGACCGAGTGCAGGAACACAAGCATGTTTTGCCGTATGATGCCGGGCTATGAAGAAATCTTCTGTTTTCCTGGCGATGGGGTTCTTGCTGTGCACTGTGTTCCAGTCATCGGCTCAAGTTTCAGAGAAATCACTCCGGGAAGCCCTCATTGGCACGTGGAAGTTGGTGTCTACGGAAGAAAAGTTACGCGACGGCCGCACCCGGCCGTATCCTGACCTGGGCGCGGATGCAAGCGGCTATCTTGTATACGCTCAGGACGGGTACATGTGTGTCGCACTGATGAAGCCAAGTCGTCCCCACTGGCACAGCAATGAGGAAAACGCTATCGATAGCGAGAAGATCAGCGCCGCTTCAGGGTTCAGCAGCTACTGCGGCAGATACGAAATTGACGAAAAGAATCACGTGATTGTGCATCATCCGGAAGTCTCGTTCAATCCCAACTTCATCGGCACAGTGCAGAAGCGCCCCTATCGACTGGAGGGCAATCGCATGACTTTTTCCGATGTCGAGCAGTCCGGCGAAGTAGAGCGCTGGACCATCGTGTGGGAGAAGGTTAAGACGATGTAACCCGGCCCAGGATGATTTTAAAAATGATAATGATCGAGGTCATTGCCTGAAGTCCGCTGCGTCGCTCAGGATGACAACGCTACCGAAGACCATTGCGGTCGGATCATTTGTCGTAATGGAGCAGCGAGAAGACGTCGCATCCTTTCAGCTTGCCGCGGCCGTTGAGAAAATCAAGTTCCACCACGAAGCCGACTCCGCACACATCGGCGCCCAGTGATTTAGCGAGCTGGACGGTAGCGCCAGCGGTTCCGCCGGTGGCGAGCAGGTCGTCGACGATAATCACGCGCTGCCCGCTCTGGATCGCATCTTTGTGGATTTCGAGTGTGTTGCTGCCGTACTCCAGATCGTAGCTCAGGCTGGCGCTGGCTGCGGGCAGTTTGCCGGGTTTGCGCACCGGGACAAAACCAGCGTTGAGCCGGTAGGCGAGCGCTGGGCCGAAGATGAAGCCCCGTGCTTCCATGCCGAGGACCAGGTCTATGTCCTTGTTGAGGTAGTGCTCGGCGAGTGCGTCAATGAGGGTAGCAAATCCAAGCTTGTCCTTCAGCAAGGTGGTGATGTCGTAAAACAGGATTCCCTTCTTTGGAAAGTCAGGCACTTCCCGGATCAGCTGCTTGAGCGGCTCGCAATTGACGGCGGCTTTGCTTCCCATCTACCACGCTCCTTCGATACGAAAATTGGTTAGCCCAGCGATTGGCTTAGCTTCTGATTCCTCGACATCATCGACGCGCGCCGCACGCGGACCTTGTCGCAGGCGAGAGCGAAGACCGAGCAGCTGATCTCGATTGCCTATTGCCAAAACCTCAACGCTGCCGTCGGACTTGTTGCGGACCCACCCGGCGATGCCCAGCATGTGCGCTTCGCGTTCGACAAACCAGCGGAAACCCACGCCCTGAACACGTCCGCGGACCAGGAAACGCCGAGCTTCTGTGGTTTTTTCTGACATACAGGAATCAGCAAAGACCTCAGAGGCTGAAGCCCCTCTCCATAGCCGCTATGCGACATGGCTCAGAGCCGTGCCCTCCCACATCTCTGCCCATGCAATATGGCATCGTTTTAACACGGCTACCTCAAGCACGCGACAGATAAGCGCCCTCGGAAGTATCTACCCGGATCTTTTCTCCTTCATTGATGAAAGGAGGCACCTGAACGACGAGGCCGGTCTCCGTCTTGGCAGGTTTCGTGACACTGGATGCTGTTGCACTCTTCAGTCCGGGCTCGGTTTCGATGACCGTCATCTCAACCGTTTGCGGGAGCTCAATACCCACTGCTTTGCCGTCGAAGAATTCAACTTTGATCTGAAGATTAGGAATCAGGTAATCCACGGAATCCCCGAGCGTATCGCGCGTCAGATGGGTCTGCTCGTAGTTCTCGGTGTTCATAAAGTAATAATCGTCCCCATCGTTATAGAGATACTCCATCTGAACTTCGTCTACGTTGATTTTGTCGATCGCGTCGGCGGAGCGGAAGCGGTGCTCAAACATGGCTCCGGTGCGCAGGTTGCGCAACTTGGCCTGGATAAACGGGCGCAAGTTCCCCGGAGTACGGTGTTCCACGCTGAACACCGAGTGCAGGTCGTTATTGTGCTTGATCACCATGCCGGGGCGAAGTTGGGTCGCAGGAATAGCCATTGCCGCTAAGTCTCCTTCAGATTGGGTTTCGGTAAACGGGCGGGAGGCAGGGCACGCCACAGATTCCGCCACGCACAGGACAACAAAGGGTTTATTTTACACGGAGATGGACTGGTTGAAAACTGAGTCGGTCGGATGGAACAGCACCGGAAAGCCGGATTGGTCCCATTTGTGACTTAATCTCGATTGAGCTCGCCACAAATTTGTTTCACCGGCGAAACTGTGGCGATCCAAGTACTACAATCGTCGTCGGGTGACCTGTGCCCTGTTATAAGCATCATTAACTTATCAACGAGGTGAATTCATGCGTACTGGTAATTATGAATCGTCGGACAAGAGCACGGCTGGGACCGCGGTAACGTTTCTCTTAATTGGTCTAGGTGCCGGAGCCCTTGTGGCATTGCTGCTGGCTCCGAAGACCGGCAAACAAATGCGCCGGGATCTGCGCCGCAAATACGACGATGTGCGCGAGACCGTAGAGGATTTCGCAGAAGAGGCAAAAGAACGCGTAAACGATGTGATGGAACGCGGGTCGGAGTGGGTCGATACTGCACGTGAGCGAGTGGATCCTATAGCACGAGCCGTCAGGAAGCGTTAGAACAGTGTTTGACTCTCGAATTGGGCTT
Organism: Acidobacteriota bacterium; assembly: GCA_050263355.1. GTDB lineage: Bacteria > Acidobacteriota > Terriglobia > Terriglobales > Acidobacteriaceae > Gp1-AA122. The sequence continues at coordinate 3,891 of JBLNFC010000160.1, read as the reverse complement.
CGAGACTCAAGTCTCGCCGGTTGGAATTTCTTTAACTTTGAGACTTGTTTCTAGTAGAGCCGGAAGCTGACTTCTACATTGATTTGCACCGCGACCGCCTGCCCATCCCGGCGGGCGGGATCGAACTTCCAGGTGCGAACAGCGTCGATGGCTTTCTCATCGAGTCCCATGCCAACGGAACGCACTACGCGAATGTCGCGCGCGCGGCCATCTGGGCCGACAATCATGTAGAGGACGACGGTTCCCTGATACTTGGCTTTGCGCGCCTCTTCCGAATATTCAGGGTCGGGAGCAAAGATCGCACGCGGAGCCGACACTCCGCCGCCTACTCGGTAGACTCCGCCGCCAATTCCTCCGCCGTAGCCCGGACCGACACCGGGACCGCGTCCTGATCCGACTCCCCCTCCACTGCCGCTGCCGATTCCGCCACCTGACCCGGTTCCATTGGAAGGAGGACCGAGGATCTTGGACAGCGGATCGCCCAAGGGGCCGTTGCTGGCGAGTTGAATCTGAGGCGCAACTACGGTGGGGTCGACTGCAAGCTTCGGAGCTTCGTTACGAACCACCACTGCCGGAGGCGTAATCTGCTCGAGAGATTGCTTGGGTAGCGCGCCACGAGAAGCTGCGAGCTTGTCGCGATCTCCGCCACCGCCACCACCACCCGATTCCTTGGCCGAAGGGGGAAGAGTGTAAGGACTGATATCTGTAACTATTCCCGTGACGCGCTGACGAATTTGTTGGCGATGCTCAACTACCCAGTGGCCGGACCAGACAAGAAGAATGATAGCCACCGCGTTCAGAGCGAACGAAAAGACGAATGCGGATGGACGGGTACGATAGACTCCGTAACCTTCGCCCGAGAGAGTCGGTAGAGGGTTGGGTTCGGGAGCCGAAGGCCGAGAAGCCATCGTCATCCTGGGCGCAACCGACATGAGCGCACCTGCTACTTACAGTATAGACGCTTCCAAAGCCGATTTGTTCCAGCAAAAGACAGATAGCCGCCACAGACAGGCCGGAAATGATACAGCATCAGCTGAACATGGAAGAGAAGAAGTGACGCACCTTACGGAAGAATCCGGTGTTTTGCTTGGGCTGAGGCTTGGGCGGCTGAGCGGTGGCCGCTGCTGAATTGGCGATTCCAGCGGAGCGCGCAGCAGACACCGCGGGTAGATTTCCAGCCTCGCGGGTAGGTGCGGGCGCGGGGATTTGGTCACCACGAAATACCAAAGGCGCCTCAATTTGGATGTGCATCGGCTTGTTGGTGCGGTTCGGCTCCCGAAGGGTGTCGGCCTTCGCCAGCAAGCTCGTGTTGGTTGGGGTCGGCCCCGGAACCATGTCCGCAAGCGAAGCGACTGGCGGGATTAGACTGGGATCGTTCGCGACCGCCGGCTTAGAGTTCGTGGCGGAGCCTGCGATTACGCCTTCCTCAGGAGCTACAGCCTGTGGCGCGGCCTCCGCGCGCACTACACTGGGCGCTCGAGTTGCAGGGCAACCGCAATCCAGCGGCACAGTGCTATCGGGGTTAGTTATCTGCCCGTTGCGGAAAACAACTTCCTCGTTAGGCTTTACCTGGTAGGTGCCATTACCCAGGAGTTCGGAGACCACGGCAGATGCGCTGTTACCCGGAAGCGAGCGTACACAGGTGTTCCCTTTGGCATCGGCACTGAATGCATAGGCGAAGTCGCCAGGGCCACTTAAAGCGATGCGGAAGTCAGGCGTAAGAATGGCATCGCGAGAACTTGCCAGAGAGTAATGGGTTTCGAGGGAACCGGTGCTCATTCCGAGCATCAGGTCTTGCCCATTCTGCGAAGTCGTCACCGAAATTGTGGTGCCAGGGCAGACGCGGATTGTACCGCCACGCGAGAGGTTCAGGATGGCAGTCTCGGCGGCCGCGAAAACGGTGGAGCCCGGGCCAACCGGGTTGCCAGCGGAGACCAGTCCCACTCCACCTCCGTTGGACGCCGTGGTGATCGCTGGAGCGATTCCCCGCGTGAAGGTAGGTACGGTCACACTGGCGGGAGCCTCAGTTTTGGGACTTTCCAGCCTGGCAGCGTCAGCCTTGTCTTTGGCTGCGGGCGTTTCCACCGGGCGAAGATAGACCACCAACTTGTCATCAGCCGCTTCCCAGCTGTAAGAGTGCGCCTCTTTCAAATCAAGGGATACGCGGGTGACGGGCGGATTCTGTTGTAGCTGGCTGACTTGAATGGTCTTGATATCGCCGGCCTGAACAGGAAGAATACGGTTGCGACTCACACGATTCACCGTCCCGGGCAAGTCAATTACCAGACGGGGAGGGCCATCCAGCTTCGTAATCGAGGGCACAACGGCAACGGTCGAAGTGATCTCAACCCCAGCGCCCTGCTGGTCGTGAACGGCAGCAACATTTCGAATGGCTATGTACGGAGTCCTTCTTTTTCGCGGCGCTGCGGACTGCGCAGGCGCGGTCGGATCCTGGCTCTGATCAGGCGTTTGCGCCGTGAGCGGTAGGCACAGTGCGACTCCGGCGACAAGGAGAGCTACGAATCGTTGGGCTGGTTGCAGCAAAACTTCACTCGAAAAGCAATGGGATAGACACACAATACCACTGCAAGGCGGGGTGCGAGAAGATTACCTCAGACCTGCGACTCGGAAAGGAACTCGTATTCGTCGATTATGGCGGCTACCGCCATCTTCCCGCTGGCATCGTTGCTGCCGTCGACCCGCACGACCTTCCCCTTGCAGCGGACCCGTATGGCTTCGGTAAGCGTAATCTCGGGGGGCAGCGTAAGGGTGAACTCGATAGCCGCTCCTGCTGAAATATTGGAATCGACATAAAAGCATATGCCGCGTGCACTTACGTCCCGAGTTTGAGCGGATTTCTGCTGCACTCCGTCGTCCGTGTAGGTTACTGCTACTGGAAGGCGCAAAGCGAAGCGGCGAGTCGCCCGCTTTTCGGGATGAGGTTCGGCCATAATGCCTCCGTAAGTAGCTGTAGCATGGCTTGGCTATGTTCAGGGTGTCAAGTATGTAATTTTGCGGGACTTACTGGAGTCCTCCTCTTGGCATATGTGAGTGTGGCGCGCGCAGCCTATCAGAGGAGAAGGCGATCGGGTGACCCGCTGAAACGCGGCGGCCAAATAACTATCCCCCTGAGGGCAAGTTCTTCCACCCAGGTTCCTATGAATCTTCTGCGACACGCTCCAGATCGGGAGCATCAGTCCCGGTAGCTAATGGAAAGAGCTGTTCTTCAACCGCGTTGAAGGGAGCCATCATGATTTTGATTACCGGCGCCAGTGGCAATGTCGGAAGCGAAGTTCTTAAGCAGGCTATGGCATCAAAACTGAAGCTGACAGCGGCGTATCAATCACCGGAAAAGGCGCAGACCGCGCCCGGAAATGTGCATACCGTGGTTCTCGATTACGGGAAACCTGAGACAATCCGCGCGGCCCTGGAAGGAGTTGACACTCTGTTTCTCGTGGGACCACCTACAGCGAACCTCGTCGCGCTTGAGGCCAACGTCATTGATGAAGCCCAGAAAGCGGGCATTACGCACCTCGTAAAGCTCTCGGCGTTGGGGGCGCAAGGCGATCTTCCCGTCCATGCACCGCGATTCGGAAGAGAGAATTGAAGCCTCTGGTGTGCCTTATACATTCATGCGGCCGAATGGCTTCATGCAGAACTTCGTGACTTACCACTCGGCAACGATCAAGGCGCAGAATGCTTTTTACGGCTGTCAGGGAAATGGGGCGGTGAGTCACATCGATGTTCGAGACCTTGCCGCTGCCGTGGTTGCGGTGCTTTCGAGTAAAGGTCATGAAGGAAAGGCTTACCCGCTCACCGGGCCGGAAGCGCTCACCCAGGCCCAAGTGGCTGAGAAACTCTCGCGAGCGACGGGACGCACCATCAGCTATG
>JBLNFC010000159.1:0-4412 GCA_050263355.1 Acidobacteriota bacterium | reverse complement strand
CAAGGGGGATTCGTGGAGGAGAGCACTTAACTGGTCCTGATCAGGGCGGGAGCAGAGGACACTAAACACTACGCGGCGCAACGCCGGGGTGCCTGCCGCGTGCACGTTCTGAGTGGTGAGGTGTTCTGTGTTCAGGATGCGATTGACCTCAGTCAAAAGAGCTTCGGTATCGCGTCCTAACACTTCGTAGGTGCTGAGTACTAACCTAAGTCCAAAATGTGACTCTAAATTTCCGAGAAACGTGAGCGCGATCAGGATCAAGATAGTCCCAAAAACAGCCGTGATATAGAGTCCGCCGCCCGCGGCCATTCCCACCGAGGCCACTACGAACAGGGTGGCCGCGGTCGTCAAGCCAGTGACCGAACCACGTGAATGCAGAATCGAACCTGCGCCGATGAAACCGATGCCGGGAATGATTTGAGCTGCGATGCGAGCACTATCGGCTGGAACTCCGGCCAGCTTTACAGAGAGGACGGTGAACATCGCCGCGCCGAAACAGATAAACATGTTGGTGCGAAGTCCCGCGGGCTTGTGGCGAAGCTGGCGCTCAAGACCAATCATTCCGCCTAGAACAGCAGCCAACAAAAGACGGAGGATGGTGGAAGAGAGGACCGAGCCCATCTCTTGCGTAAGGTGTTCGCTGATCTGGCGCATTGGTTCCATGCGGCTTTGAAGCGGATTTTAGCACTGCCTGGCCGAGCGGCCTTTGGCTTGGAGCCTGTCTGGTTAACGCCGCAGCAAGTTTAGGAACGAGGTCTGGTTAGACGACAAAGATCCCATATCAAGGGGAAGCTTTGGTGAAGTAAATTGTGGCCCTGGGCTGACCCGTAGCTTCGACGATGGCCATACTCCTCAATCCATGTTCTCGCGCACTACTCGATACCGGATCGTCGTCAATACCGATGGCATAATCGGCCAAGCTGGCGGGATCGGCTAAGGCTCTCTCCCATAATCCGTCAGGATCGGCAGGTCGTTTCCAGGTACGGTGGTTGCCTTCGTTGATCACGCGGTGCAGCGGAATTCCGGCTCTCTGTAGAGCTCCAACGTGGTCGCCCAAATACATCAGTAAGGGGGCGTCTTTAGGAAGCAGTCGCAGATTGTTAGCCAGCGCTGTTTCGAGCGCAATCCGGGTCCGTGAGTTAACCCACGCTTCGCGATACGAGACCGGCTGAGCACGCCACGCGGAGAGATAGCTCGCGCCTACAAAAATCACTGCCAGAATTGCGAGCGCAATTTTCACGACCTTGGGTCTGGACAAAGATGTGGCGAAATAGATCGCTAAGGCCACACCGACACTGAAGGCGGGCAGCAACTCGATTCCATAACGTACGTTGTAGTAGGAGAAAGGCCACCACGAGGGAACAAAGACAGGAACACCGCCATAGGCAATCGAGAGCACGTAAAACGGCATCGGAACCCATAACAGCAGAAGCGGCCACAGAGCACGCTCGAGCAAGAGCGCACTCAATATTCCGGCGATGGCAAGGGCGATCCAGTATTTCTGCAAGCTTCCCTCGGCCAGATTCGATTCGGCAGCTTTGACGAAGTATTGAGTAGCTGTGACCACGTTCTGGGAACCTGGATGGGGAGGAAAACCAGGACGCGAGGTTCGAGCTTCGATGGCTTTGGCCGAGTATGGTCCGTTAGCAAATTCCAGCGGATTGCGGTAGACCGCACCGTTGTATCCAAGCCAGATGGCAGGCACGGCAGCAACGATGAGCAGAAAATTTCGAGTGGCCGGCCAGACTGTGACATGCGTAAGCCTGCGTGACGATTGTGCGGCAATGCTGGTGAGAAAGACAGCTACAGCAAGGGCAACGCCCAGAAACCAGCCATCGTAGCGGGTTGCTTCCGCAGCAGCTACGCAGAGCGCGCACTTCATCAGAGAACCTGAAGCGAAATTTCTGATGTCCGCCTGTCCGGGACGCAGAGACTGCACGAATTCGGAGAAGAAGACCAGGGCCCAGATGAAAAAGACGAGGTACGGAACCTCGGTCATGGCCGTGGTCTGCAGGTAGATGAGGTTGGGATTTGCCGCGAAGGCAGCGGTTGCGAACCAGGCGGCGAGACGAGCTCCGAGATCCGGCTCGCCGGGAAAGCTCAAAGCTCGACGCACCAGCCGAAAAACACCGACGACGCTTAGAACGTAAGCAATCAGTGATGGAACCGAGCCTCCCACGCCGGTCTGCCAGGCTGAGTCCGAGAGCAGAAACGGAATCATCAGCAGATGCGGCAGCGGAAGCCAAACCGTGCCCAACTGCAGCAATCCCGGGGTACGTGAATCGAAAACGCGGCGAGCGATGTTGATGTGAGCTACGGCGTCGCCGTAGAGAAGCAGGTCGCCGTGTCGCGCGTAGTAGACAAACGAAAGCAGCGAAATGCAAGCAGCGAACGCAGCCACGAGCAAAGTCTCACCGTCCCAACGTCGCGGGGCACCGGGGATCATTCGAGGTGAGTCAACTCGCGGAAGACTTGAAATCTGCCGTCGATCTCCTGGCGGGTTAACGTCTGCAGACGCTCCGTCCCGAAACGCTCAACGGCGAAAGAGCCCATGACGCCACCATCGAAGAGAGCGCGCTTAAGAACTTCGCGATTGAGCTGTCCCTGGGAAGCGATGTATCCCATGAAACCCCCGGCGAAAGAGTCGCCGGCGCCCGTGGGATCGATGACTTCTTCGATAGGAAGGGCTGGCGCGCGGAAGGGGTGCGATCCGATGCCGAACGCGCCTTCGCGGAAAAAAATCGTTGCGCCGTACTCGCCATGCTTGATGACCAGAGCTTGCGGGCCCATCGCGAGCACTTTGCGCGCGGCACGGGGCAGGCTTTTCTCGGAGGCCAGCATCTTGGCTTCACCATCGTTGATCAGCAGGACATTGACGAGCCTTAGTGTTTCCGTAAGCTCCTTCAGGCTGCCCTGAATCCAGAAATTCATGGTGTCGCCGCCGGTCAAGCGAACGCGATCCATCTCCAGGCGAACGGCTGCCTGTAAAGTGGGATGGATGTTGCCGAGGAAGAGGAATAACGAATCCATGTATTCCTCGGGTATGTGGGGCTGAAACTTCTGGAAGACGTTGAGCTCGGTGAATTCGGTTTTTGCTTCGTTCAGGTTGTCGAGATATTGTCCGCCCCAGCGGAAGGTTTTGCCTTTCTGGCGCTGGATGCCGCGGGTATCGACTCCACGCTTCTTCAAAACACTTTCGTGTTCCGCCGTGAAATCGTCGCCGACGACTGCGACCACGCGGACATCCGTGAAATAACTGGCAGCAAGGGAAAAGTAGGTGGCGGAGCCGCCGAGCATGTTTTCTACACGCCCGGCGGGCGTCGCGATGGTGTCAAAGGCTACGGAACCCACAGCCAGGATGCTCATCAGGCGCTCTTGTTCTCCAAGTACTTGTCCAGAATCAGACCTAATCTCTTGCGTGCGGCAGGGGGAATCTTGGTGCGATCGGTGATGATGGCATGTGCCAGGGACGACGAGCATTTGCAGGAGCGAGCCGTGGGCATCGCCGCGACCGAGGCACGAACAACTTTCGCCGCGTTCTCGGCGTTCTTCAGCAGGACAGCGATGATCTGGTTCACGGTCACCGAATCGTGATCGGGATGCCAGCAGTCATAATCGGTCACCATGGCAGCGGTCACGTAACACATCTCAGCTTCGCGGGCGAGTTTCGCTTCCTGCAGATTGGTCATGCCAATCACGTCCATGCCCCAGGTGCGATAGATATTCGATTCAGCTTTGGTGGAAAACTGCGGACCTTCCATACACAGGTAGGTTCCGCCACGCCTGCCTGTCACGTGTGCCTGCCGGCAGGCGTTTTCGACGATACTGGCGAGCTCAGGACAAATGGGGTCAGCGAAGGCGATGTGAGCAACAACTCCGTCGCCGAAGAAAGTGTCGACCCTGTGGCGGGTGCGGTCGAAGAACTGGTCGGGGATAACGAAGTCGAGGGGCTTGTGCTCTTCTTTCAGCGAACCGACAGCGGACAGTGACAGGATCCTTTCAACGCCAAGCTGCTTGAAGCCATAAATGTTGGCCCGATAATTGAGCTCGGTCGGCATGAGGAGGTGACCGCGTCCATGACGAGCGAGAAAAGCAACTTTTCGGCCCTCGAGCGTGCCGAGCACGTAAGCGTCGGACGGGTCACCAAAAGGCGTCTGTTGGCGGACTTCGCTGGTTTCGGTGAAGCCGGGCATGGAGTAAAGCCCGCTACCTCCGATGACTCCGATTTCAGCTTTCTGCAAACGTGCTCCTGAGCCTGCGCGGCGGGATTCAACAAACTGGTGATTATACAGAACAACGGCAGTTCGACGGTGAAGCGGCTATTTGTTCACACGCGTTCGACCCATAGTCCACCTTTTGCATTTCGTAAGAATCGACGCGGGCAGCGCCGAGGATCATCGCGTCACTCCTCA
>JBLNFC010000158.1:0-6697 GCA_050263355.1 Acidobacteriota bacterium | reverse complement strand
CCGGGAATAGTGCCGTGATTTCCTGCGAAGCATGCAAGCCATCCTGTACCGGCATCAGAAAATCCATCACGACCACGTCGGGTTGCAGCTGACGCACCCGCTCAACGGCTTCTCGACCGTCTTCGGCTTCCCCACACACCCGCCAATTCGCATTCTGCTCAAGAAAGTTCCGCAACGCGGTCCGGACGGAAGGGCTGTCGTCGACTATAAGAATGCGAACTGCGGGAATCTTCTTGGGTTCAACTAAAGAATCTCGTGTGCGATTCTCGACACCATGAACTTGGATACCATGTGACATTTAACAATCAGGTGGAGCGAGTAGCCGATGAAATGAGTTCAAGTTAACTGATCCGTTACCGTATCGGGTGCATCGGAACTTCGCAATACATGGATGACCCTACGCCAAGGTACGGTTGGGTGTACTCTTTTCAGGCATGGACATGGGGCTGGGAATTTAAATGCACGTGCAACTTACCCCGAATCGAACTTCCTTGCACGGGCACCTAGGATTGGCAGGTAAAATGAATAGACTTCGGTAAGCGAAATATTCTGTAGCGAGGGTCTAGGCGCATGGATGCGAGAATCGTAATCTCGTGCCGCACTCAGCCCAGAATTAGCCATTGCGTTCCGACGGTTTGAGCCTGCGCGCGAGTTGCTCAATAGGAGGGTCTGTATGTCAGGGCAAGCAGTTTCACTGAGGGTGGTCGCTTCGTTGCCTGTGGATTGCAAGTTCTGGATGGAAGATGACGGATGGAATGGCCAATGCGAGCGCTTTGCCCTCAACGTCCGAGCCAGCAATTTCGAAGAGGCGAAAAGGAAGATGGAATCTGCCTTAGAGGCGCATATCAGCACCTTACTGGATCGAAGTATGCAGCGCCTCGCCTCTAGCGAGCACGCCGCTTAAAGGTTTGCTGTTGCCCAGCAATGCGCGCCTGTGCACTCAGAAAGAGTTTCTCGCTCGAAAAGGGATTGTCACCACGGCTTCCAGATCGACGGCGTTTCCGTTCTTGATGGCTGGTCTGAACTGCCAGTGAGACAGTGCTACCCGAGCGAAGTGGTCTAGACGCTCGTCGACACTACTCAGAACCCGAACACCTCCTACCGTTCCATCACTTCGAATCACCGCGTACAGAATGACTGTCCCGTGTACGTTCTGTCTCATTAGCTCGGCTGGGTACCCAGGATCGACTTTGCGCGTAGCCTCTGGGGCGGTGAGGTCCGCACCCGTGTCGCCCTGGACTTTTTCCGCAAACCGAATGATCCAACTTCCCCCCACCGAGTTCAGATTGGGCATATTGAGGATCATTGAATACGATTTGCGATCGTGAAAAATGCTTCGTTCAATCTCGGTAGGTGGCCGACCAGAGCTCGTCGGCCCATGCGGAGTTACCGTGACACGCATGGGGCGGTTGTCTGAGACCAGGGGGCCAAAGGATCCGTGGCTGATTGATGGTGATGACTTTAACGATCCGCCTATGGGTGATGAAGCGAGAGTCCCGGGTGCAGCGCCGACGTGAATCCCTGCCGGGATGCCAGCAGCCGAGTCGCCTCCCGCCGTGCCACCGCCTCCATTGCCTTTGCCGCCACCGCCACTCTGAGTTTGAGCAGCGGCGGAGCTTGCGGAAATGTCAGGCGTGCCCGGCGCGCCGGCTTTCCCTTCCGGCGAGGCCGCGAATCTGCCACGACGGTTACCTTGAAGCCCGTCAGGCGGGGGAGCTGCAGAGGGATGAATTCCTAGCGCGATGAGCCGACCTCCTCCGGAAGAGCCCGTTCCTTGTATCGAAGGGGGCGGCGGCACTGCTTGAACATTTTCACCAGCCAGGGCGCCTATTTGCCGGCTGCTGGGCCGGCCAGCGCCTGCCGTCGACGGAGGCGGTGGCACCGGAGAGCTACCGCCTATTCCGAGCACCGCGGCAGCGGAGGTCCTTTGCTCGGGCATGGGAAGTTGGGGCGCTGGAGCTACTACGCCATGGCCGATGTTAATTTCACCAAACTTACGCAACTCGCCTTGTATTACAGGCGGGGGAGCAACTACCGCAACCCGAGGCGATGCGACGTGGCGCGTGGCCATTCCACTTACTTCCGGAGCAGGAGCGACGATGTCGGCTTCCGGCGCTGTAATCCGCCGACTGCCGGCTTGGTTTACATCGGGTGCGGGTGGCACGGGAAGGACTTCAAGATGCGGGAGATTGCGTTGCGGACCAGTTGCAGCTATGGGCGCAGCTGGAGTCGCCTGGTTCCAAGCGACGATGTTTGGAACAGCTATTTCCTGCTTGAGCTTCAGATCGGGCACAGTCACGATTGTCTGTGTGCGATTATCTGCTTCCGACGGAACCGAAATGATGGGCTGTTTCGCGAACTCGGGTTCGCCCTTTTGCCCCTCCCGAGCCGGCGCTCTGCCAGTATCAATGGGCGGGAGATATTCGGAAGGCGAATAGTAAAGCACCTCGGATCGATCGAACGCGTTTTTGGCGATGAGTTCCGGTTTCATCAGCCACACGTGCGAAAACACCCACAGCGCGGCCAACCCAACAGCATGCCACAATGCGGACTCAAGAAAGCCGGACCATGGCAGGCGCGATGCCACAAACACGTCAGGCCAGAATTGCGCACATGACCGGGATGGATGCGGCGGACTGTGCCGGAAAACTTCCCCAAGATTGCTTAAGAAAACACGATGTGCAGGCTCAAGTTGGCTGGTTAAGTTAAGTTTGGGATACTGACGATCTGCGGACGACACCGCCGATTTGGAAATCCCGACAACCGCCGCCATACACCCCGCCAGACCTGGCCAGAGTGGCTATTATAGCGTGCGCAGAAGGCCTGAAAACGGCCTAATGTACTTTCCCGATGGTGCATAAGGCACATGGGCATCTGTTTTGTCATAATGAAACAGCTTTGACAAAGGTAGGCTAGCGGTTATGAACAGAGTTCTCTGCCTGCTTCTTGGAACAATCATTTCGCTATGTGGCATAGAGGCGACGCAAACCGGCCAACCATCACTCCCCGGTTCAGACAAATATTCCGGGATGTACAGTTTCCTTCGCGATGGAGAATTCGTGCAGGTCACGGTTGAGGACCAAGGCAAAGTCACGGGCTTCATTTCTCGGTTTGGCGACTTGGATAGCGACAAGGGAGCTTTTCTGGATCAGTTCTTCAAGGAAGGAAAGTTAGACGGGACAAAATTGACCTTCAGTACGCAGACAGTTCACGGCGTGTGGTTTGCCTTCAAGGGCATCATAGACCGGGGAGAAGGTAAGAATCGCGGCGATGAAGCTTATTACGTGTTAAAGGGAACACTGACGGAAAACGCCATTGATAACAATAAGAGCTCGTCGTCCCGCTCCCGTGAAGTGGCTTTCAAATCATTTCCGCAGGACATGGCGCCGAATGCGCCAAAGGATTAAAGCATTGATCCTACTTCGAGAGTGTCAGGCGAGTTTGGTGCCACCGGAAGTTCGGCGAACGCTGGCCATCTTTTTCTGTAGCCAATCCGTGTGATTGCTTTCGAAATCCACGAACTCGCGATAGAAGGATTTTAGTTCTGGATCCTCGGTCATGTCGCTCAGGCGCGTGTAGTAGCGCACTGCCCCCTGTTCAGCTGCAATCGCAATCTCCAAAGCCATCTCACGTGGCGAACGGCCAACTTTCAGCTTGCTGATGGTAAAGATATCCCCATTCTCCAGGCGAGGCACTTCGATGAAGTCGCGGATATCATCCTCGGTTACCGAGCAAGGACGCGTTCCGTACCGGTCGAAGTAGCGTTTCTGCAGCATCGTGCCGTGCTGTCGCTCCTCGTTGGACATATCCCAAAAAGTGCTGGCGATCTCAAGCGACTCCGGATCGCGGAATTCCGCAAATAACTCCGCAAATTGGTGATAAATCTCGGCATTGCGTTCTTCGATGAAGATGGCGACGTGAAGGGCTTCCTGAGGCGTGAGCGAGGCGAAATCACGTTTCATAAGTCCTCCGGAATTAAAGCCCGCACCCTCCAGCATACCGTCTTACCGCAGGCTTTTATATGTATATGGAGTGACATTCAGGCGGCGAAGTCCCGAATTGAGCCAGATGGAGCATTGCGGACGCCGCAACGGAACACTCGTAGCGATGGCTCGCAATTAGCAGCCCGCCGGAGGAATCTGCTTTGTATGCGCCGAGGCAGACGCCTGCGCCTTGCGGGCGCGATCACTTTCAATGCGTCGGATCATGTCGACAAGCCAGTTCTTGACAGCTTGCTCTAGCTCAGACTGAGTGTACTGGCGTTCCATAGTGTCGACCGTTTCCCCGACCTGGTTCAAGGGGATGTGGTGACAGGGAACGGTCTCTTCTTGGCAGCTGCCAGGTACGAAGTCTGAAAGCAAGCACTCCGAGCACGGGTGCGGTCTGGCGGGGTCATTGAAGTTGATACACGTGAGAGAGTCCTGGAAAAGGGAAGTCGGCTTCCACGGCGTGCGCACCGAGCGCCCATACCCGCCCTGTTCCAGGAAGTTGAGTTCGAACTTCAGCACTTCGAGGATGTCGCGCTTATCGCTGGACATGGAATACCTCCTTTGGAGAAGACCGGCGAACCTTCGTTTCAGACAGGCCCTCCCACTTCCCACGCTTGACCGCATTGTCGGCGAAACCGACGCACGGTGCTGTGACCTTCCTCACAAGCCAATGTGATGGCGCACGTTCGGGGTGCTTGGAATGAGGCTCATACCGGCGGCTGCGCTAGTTACGCGCAGCGCGCGACGCTTCCTCTGGGGCCCGAGAAAGCAGAGAGCGAGGCAGAAAAGCGAGCAGTCCGCGGCGGTTGGGCATTCAGCGCACGTCACGACACAATGTGATGGAGTTCACAGTTTGCTCTTGCGCCTTGCTCTTGCGCCGACTGTTAGGTTTCCAGCGGCGGAGGTTTGCCATGGAGAAGAGTTATACGTACGGTGCACATGCCCATTGGACAATGCACAAACGGGGCATTCTGGACGCAGGAGACATACCCCGAACTATCAACTTTGCTGCGCCTCCTGAGTTTGGCGGAGAGCCTGGACTGTGGACTCCCGAACACCTCTTGCTGGGGGCGGTGGCGACGTGCTACGTGGCCACGTTTCGTGCTATCGCAGAGGCCTCGAAGCTGGTCTGCGATCATATGGAAGTCTTCGTGGAAGGCAGAATCGAAAAGCAGGAAGGCGGTTTTCGCTTCACTCAAATTGCCTTAAGACCGAGCGTCAGGATTGAAAAAGAAGAAGATCGTGCGCGGGCGGAGCGGTTGATCGGCAAAGCGGAAAGAGCTTGCCTCGTGTCGAGATCGCTGTCCTGCGAAATCACGGTTACGGCAAAGATCGAGTTACAAGAGCCCGTAACCGCGCACTGATGCTATTTGTTCGTGCAGGCAAGTGGCGATTCATTTGGCGCAGCAAGTAATGACTCGTTACGGCACATCGACCGCTTCCTTGTCGTTCAACATCCGATCAATGGCTACGGCAACGCCGAAGTAGAAAAACAGAATAGTAGCCAGTGGCTCCTCGCCCAAGTTGTAGTGCACAACGGAAGTTACTTGGAAAGCGACAAAGCCAGCCAGAGCACCGGCAACCACTCCGGCGGCGAATTTGCTCTGTGTCCGTGCCCTGCTGATAAGACCCACGAGATAGATCAGATAAGCCACAACGAACCAAAGCCATGCTGCCAACGTTGTCAAGCCTCTATCCACAGCGATCTGCAAGAAAGTGCAGTGGAAATGGCTGACTACATGGTATTGCGCAAAGCCGCGGATGTTCCATTGTCGCCAATAAGTCCGGACTGATTCCATCCCGATCCCGAACCAGGGATGCTGACCTATTAAGCGCAAGCCGTCTTCCCACATGAGCACGCGAAAGTGAGTGCCCGTGTCGTTGAGATCAATCCACTGGACATGGCGAACGTAGCGAGTCCAAAAGACCGCGATAACGATGAGTAACAGCAGCGCATATATCGCCCACTTTTTCGAACTATGTTTGGTGAGAAGAAGCACCGCGACGAAGCACCCGACCGCCAGTCCAGCCATCGCTGCCCGCGTTTCGGTAAACATCAAAGCGATCGTGACGGATGCGAATACCAGCACTGAGAGCACTCGCCAGGCCCGTGCTTTCGGCCCCCTGGCAAGCAGCACTGCCCAGGCAAGACACGCGAGTTGCATGAGCATTTCGGCGAAAACTACATAATGCCGAAGCTGACCTTGGGCGCGGATCGGTTTCCCGCGTGCGAGCACGAGTTGTTGCGTGCCCAGCCCGCTTCGAACAAAGCTGTCGCGGGACACGGTGACAGCGACTTTCTCGAGCGGATAACCCCGGAGCAATTTGAGGTCAAGCGGACTCCATTGAGATTTTGTCGTGATCTGCTGCATTAGCTGTTGGGGACTATGAACGCTCTTGCCATCGATGCCGGCGATGATGTCGTTGCTGCGGATTCCCGCCCTCGCTAAAGGAGATCCTGAAGGCATCTGCTTGATCTGCACGCCGATGCCGTACGTGTACTGCCAGGCGGTGAAAGCAGCCGCTGCCAAGGCCGATAGAAAAAGAAGAAGGACGAGAATTCTCACCTGAGACAGCCGTTTGAAAGTCTGAGCAAAGAGGACCCCAACGAGCACCAGGCAAACGATCTTCATTCGGTCCCAACTCAAGATCGGATCGGCGGTCAGAGCGGTTGAAATCCCGCTTAAGCTGATATAGGCGAGCAATGG
>JBLNFC010000157.1:0-2975 GCA_050263355.1 Acidobacteriota bacterium | reverse complement strand
GGTTAAAGCACCATTTGAACCAATGGAGAAGCGATCGATCTGGTTAGTGGGGGCTGACTCCGCTACATAAGCAAACGTCTTGGCAGGATCGAGCACGATAGCCGTCGCAGCTGGCTGCGCTGCGTAAGGGGAGCCGCTCATCGTGCTAAGGCTGCCATTGTTGAAGTTAGCGAGGTATCCCCAAACCTGGGCGGACGCCTGAGTTGCAACGTACATGTTGTTCGTGCTCGGGCTGGAATGCCCGCCACAAGCCGTGAGCAGAGACACGACAACCGCCACGAACACGCCAGCCAACGACGCGAACTTCCTCGACATTTGCTCTCCATGAATTCCGAAGCGATCACCGAACGCACAGTGACTGCCAACGCGATTTTCTATTGTAACTTGTGTAGCAGGAACTCCTGGTTAAGTGCAAACAAGCTTGCTCCGCCGCAAGCCAATCCACCGTTAGCAGCGGCAGCAGTAATCCTTGATTAGCTTTAGCTTGTTGCGATGGGAACACGGGTCGCGTCTGAAGAGGGCTCGATTTGGGTCGTCAAAGCTGGAAGTCGGATTTCCACCAACAATCCACCACCGGGCCTGTTCATGGCCTTCACCAAACCGCTATGCAGACGAACAGCCCGTTCGGTAATGGACAGGCCTAGCCCCACTCCCCCACTCTGCCTATCTCGCGCATCGGCTAGGCGATAAAAGGGGCGGAACAGTTTGTCCAGTGCATCCTCCGGAACGCCCGGTCCATTGTCGAGAACGCGAATCACGGCTTCCGCATTGTTGCCTTGCTGCATGCAATCGAGCCGAACTTCGACATCTGTGCCCTCTCTGGTGTAGCGCAAGGCATTGCGAACGACGTTCTCAACGGCACTGCGCAGAAGTGCAGGATTGCCCATCACCAGGCAATCGTCAGCTTTGGGACAGATCACTCGACAGTGGCGGCCTTGCGCTTCGTACTGCGCGTCGTCAATAACATCACGAAGCAGATCGTCCAAGTGCACAGGCACCCTGTCCAGTGTCGGCTCACCACTTTCCAACCGGGCGAGCATTAGCAATCGTCCGATCAGCTCATTCAGACGTGTAGCTTCACGTTCGATTCGATCAAGGGTCGCTGCTGCGTCCGGGCCGCTGCGCTGGCGTGCAAGCCCCAGTGCCACATTCAGACGCGCCAGGGGAGAGCGCAGTTCGTGAGAGATGTCATTCAGCAGACGCGATTGAGCGTTGACGAGAGTCTCGATTCGCTCGGCCATGCTGTCGAAATCGCGGACCAGTTCAGCGAGTTCGTCGCGCCGTCCAGTGCGCATGGCTCCGGCTCGAGCAGTCAGATCGCCTTCAGCAAGGCGTTGGGTTGCTGCGCGGAGTCGAACTACAGGGGATGTGACATAACGGGCTAGCAGAAAACAAACCAGACCGGACGTCAAAATCGCCAGCAGAATTCCCATCCCTGGGGTTCGGTTAGGGACGAAAAAGATGTGCGGAGCAACTGGGCGCTCCAGAACGAGCGTGTAGTGGCGCCCGCTCGGTCCGATGATGGGCTGATCGATTCTGCGATCGGAGGCGAGCCAGTTCAAAAACCCAGAGCCCTTTGCTTTGCCTCCTTGGGCTACCTCTCGGGCCCACTCCGGAGCCACGCGACCTGAAAGTTCCCGTCCCTGATCATCGAAAAAGTATGCCTGATCGCGAACCGCTCTTTCCATCTCGAACAGGTACTTGCGCAACTCGGGTTGGCCGCCGCGCTCGTATGCCTGTGCTGCTTGCGAAGCACTGCTGACGCGGAAGTATTCAAAGCGCCGGGACTCAGGTGGGCGCACCGCCAATGTCGCCAGAATCGCTAACACGACAAACAAAGCCTGCGCAATCCAATAAGAAATAAAGATTTTCAGGAACAGGCTTCTCATGGCTTGTTCGCCTCAACTTCTCGAGGCAGAGCAAAGATGTAACCTACCCCGCGTACAGTCTTTATGTATTCGCTACCGCCATCTGTATCGCCAAGCTTTTTGCGCACCTTGCTTACATGCATATCGATGCTGCGATCGAAGGGGGAAAACTTACGACTCAATACCAAGGTAGCGAGGCGCTCGCGGGTTACCACCCGGCCAGCGTCCCGCAGTAGCGCTTCCAGCAGATTAAATTCGACTGAGGTGAACTCCACCGGTTTGCCCGCGTGGCGAACGATGCGGGTGGCTGGATCGAGTTCGATATCTCCAACGCGCACGACCTCCGGAACGGGAGCGGTCGACGGCTTCCCTTCTTTCGTACGGCGCAAGATGGCCCGAATCCGCGCGACGAGCTCGCGCGGATTGAAAGGCTTGGGCAGGTAATCGTCTGCCCCAATCTCGAGGCCAACAATTCGATCAACATCTTCTCCCCGTGCCGTCAGCAGAAGCACAGGTATGCGCGACGTCGCACGCAGCCGGCGAAGAACTTCGAACCCGTTGATCCCCGGCAGCATGACATCGAGAACAATCAAAACGTAATCGTCTTGCAACGCGCGGGCGAGGCCTCGCTCACCGTCATGCTCCGACTCCGCTTCAAAGCCCTCGGACGCGAGATACTCCCCTACCAGGCTGCAGAGTTCCACATCATCGTCGATGATCAGGATTCGATCCACTATCTCTTTTTACCGCAACCGGTTCACAAGTTCATGTAAAGAATTGTCAAACCGGCTAGTACGGTCCTGACGAAACTTTACGCGCCTTGACCGACTCTTTACCCCCAAATTACAGCTCCGGTGTTTCCATTATAGGCAAGCAAATAGCGGGTACCCGTTGGGTGCCCAGGAGGAAGTAGAGCAATGAAGGGAAAAACGAAGATAGCGACACTGACGCTCGCGGTCGTGTTGGTGGCAGGACTGGCAGTGTCATGGGCGGCAGCTGCAGCCGGCGCGGGTCAGCGGGGTCATGGCGGGTTTGAGCAACACATGCTCGGCATGATGACTGATTACTTGGACCTGTCCGACGCACAGCAAGCCCCAGTAAAACAGA
>JBLNFC010000156.1:0-6173 GCA_050263355.1 Acidobacteriota bacterium | reverse complement strand
ACAGAATTGTTCAGGTTCAGAATGCAGAGCGCCACACCGTGCTCACGCTGTCTGTGGCATCAATCGAGCGGCGGGGGCTTCCCAAAAAATCAATGCTCAAATTCGATACTGTAGGTGACCGTCACATTCTGGTCCAGATTTGGAATGACCTGGCGGACAATGGTAACGAATTCCTGTATGGCCACAGTGCCATGGAGTTGCTCAAGCACTCAACCGAGTCCTCAGAGGCGGCTAATCAGTCCAACGCCACTGCCGAGAGGATAGCGAAACGAGCCCAATGAGTACATTACCGGGGTTCCAGTTCGAAGGTCCCACGTCTCGCCAAAAACGCGAGACATGGGGCACCCGGTCGACTTCGAGTTAGTCGTTTGTCATCCTCTGGTTCGTTGTTGATGAAGCAAATCACGGGAGAGGAGTGTGCGAGTAGAGATCCCGGGTTATCCGCTGCAATTAGCTACCGGCTAGTTCTGACTCGCAAACGCGCGAACCCAGGAGAGCGAAGCTCAATCATCGATCAAAATCAACCAGCCACTCTCATGCCTATGCCAGTCGCCAGCTTTTCAGTGAGGCCCGAGTCATCCCGCCGCTGATATTCGGCAGTATGATCAACTCCAACACCGTGACATCGGAAAGCTCAAGCTGATACTTCTCCGTCTCCCGTACTGTTTGAGGTGGGCTGAAGGTCCACTGCTGCCGCACAATTTCGCGAAACGATTTTCCGGCATCGGAGGACCACCGCAACACAAACTCTTGTGTCCGCGCCACCTGATTTTCTTCGAATATAAGGAATATGCGTTTTAGTCTTTGCGGCTGATCGAACACCAGCCGGATGGTTTGTACGCCTGGGGTCGCGGCGCGCCAACCGGCTGCTTCTGCCGGGGAGAAGGCATACTCCACCGGGTGATCTTTATCTTCCGACGTGACCTCCACCACAGCGGTCCGCTCCACATCCAGCCAGTCTTCAACGCGGGGCCGGACGATGTCGGAAGTCTCAGCAATCAGACGTTTGCGCATAGATTCCAGTTGGCCGCTGCCGAAGCTGCTCAATATCGGCGGGTGCACCGTTGCGTGTTCTGCAAAGGTGGCGATGGACGGAGTTCAATCAGCAAAATCAGCAATCGCCGCTACTGCCTGGCCGTAGCGAGCTGTCTCTCGGCCGGCGTCATCTCCCGCCAGATCATCTCGAGATTGCGCGTGATCCACGTGTTGTCCGGACTCTGCCGCGAGGCCTGCGCAAACCATCGATAGGAGTTAGGCAAGTCTCGTGACACGCAATGGCCAGTGCCGTACATCGTGCCCAGCAGAGTCATAGCGCGCGAGTTCTGACGGTTTGCCGCTGCTCGCAACGAGATCAAGGCGCGGTCGCAGTTCTGCGGCACGCCTCGTCCATATAGATACTTCTCCGCATTGCTTACCAGGGCCTCATCCGGACTCGCTGGCGCAACCTGGGGTGTCGGCTTCGTGCGCGCGGGCTTCGCCGTTTTGGCCGGGACGTCGGCTGCCGCCTCTTCGTTGTCGCTCGCCGTTGAAGCTGACTCGGTTTCCTTTGCGGTTGCATCTCGTTTATCTTTGGCTCCGGTGTCTTTACCGCCGCTATCTTTAGCGCTGGTTGCCGCAGGCGGAGTAGCCGACGCGGTCTCGGTCGTCTCGTCGCCACTCTTGCTCATCTTTTCGTCCTTGGTTGCCGAGTCCCCTGGGCTGTTCGATGTTGCTGCACCCTGCGTCCCGCCCGCGGCAGCCGCACCCGCTGCGGCTCCTTCTGCGGCTGTTCCTTGGTCCGCAGTGGGCGAGGCGCTACCCTGCGCCGGCAGATCTTTTTCTTTCAGAGAACCGTCGGCTGCTTTGTCCTGTGCATTCGGCGGCTGGTCCGGAGTTGGCGTCTGACCCGGAGCCGGTGTGCCTGTATTGTTCGCACTCTGGTTCGCGCCTGCTGCATTCGTCTGATCTCCGGGCTGAGGTTGGCTGGCCTGCACTGGAGTTTGTGCCGGCCCTTTCGACCACGGCGCGGTCCACGCATTTCCGCCACGGCGGTATTGCAAGTAGGCCAGTCCACCGCAGACGGCCAGTACCAGCACAATGGCGATGAAGCGCCCATAGGAGCGCTTCGGCTGCTCGTCATCCTCAAACAGGTAATTCAAATCCCGCGAGGTCTCGCCGTATCCGCCGCGGGGTGCGTCTGATCCTAATCCTAAGAACGATGGCCCACTGATTCCGCTCGGTGGGGGACTGATTCGCTCCTCGATCGCAGGCCGCTCAGGAGCAACGTAGGTTTCAGCCGGAACACGACGCTCCGGCGCAACATGCTCGACGGGTTTCTGCGCTGCTGGACGCTCTACGCGGCGCGTATCGTTGAGTCCGAGCAGGGAAGAGCCGCCGTTGGTGCGCGACGAAGGTGTGAACCTTTCGACCTGGGAGGCTCTCTCAGGGGGAACCGTGACGGATTCCTGCCTGGGTGCCGCCGACCGGGTGACGGGCTCGGACACGGGTGCGGTCTTCTCCAACGGGGTGCCGCACATGCCGCAAAAGCGGTAATCCGCCGGGTTGTCACTTGCACATTGGGGACAGCGCACAAATCCTCCTGCTCAGGTCAGTTTATTTAGAAGGCAACAGGGGGTTCCCGGTTTTCTGTGGCCCACAACTCCTCTGAAACTAGGGGTTTAAAAGTTAAGAAATTTAACCACACAGGGCACAAAGGTACACGCAGGAAAGTCCAACTCAGTTCTTTTTTCGCTGGCGTGGCCCAGTGTTCCTTAGGTCGTTGTGGTTCAAACCTTCTGAAATCGTCAATCGAAAATCGTACCTGGCGAATCCCTCTGAGAAGTGGAACTGAGAGCGGGACGGTTCTTTACAGTCCTCGCATCAACGTGTTACGCTCGATAACGTCACAAAAGACAAACGAAAATCAGACAGGAGTGCACCAGGTTAGTGCTAGCCAGAGAGCAAAAGCAATCCCTCATTGACCAGTATCGCACGCACGCCACCGATACCGGCAGTCCCGAAGTGCAAATTGCGTTGTTGAGCGAGCGTATTGGTTCCTTGACGGAGCACTTCAAGACCCACCAGAAAGACCACGGTTCGCGCCGCGGCCTTCTTATGCTGGTCAGCAAGCGTCGTCGCTTGTTGGATTATCTGAAGAAATACGATTCCGAGCGCTATAAATCCGTCGTTCATAAACTTGGCCTCCGCAAGTAAACAGGCAGGTTTGCGAGCAAGCTGGTGCAGCTTCGGCATTGCTGTGTCGTAGTGTGCCCGCACGCGCGCGTCCCTCGAAATCGAATTGCGGCCCCGCTCAAAGACTCTGGCATCCACATCCATCGTGCAATCCGCACCCGCGGATATGCTCTTGCCACAAGGAATAGAAAATGAAACAAGAAGTTACAGTTGAACTATCCGGCGGAAAGCAACTCTCCTTTGAAACTGGAAAGCTGGCGAAGCAGGCTCATGGCAGCGTAGTTGTGCGCCAGGGCGATAACGTGATTCTGGCTACTGCGGTGTCCAACGCGGATCCGCGCGAAGGAATCGATTTCTTCCCGCTGACCGTCGATTATCGTGAATACACCTATGCCGGTGGCCGCATTCCCGGCGGATTCATTAAGCGTGAAGGGCGTCCCAGCGAGCGCGAGATTCTCACCAGCCGCCAGATCGATCGCCCCATCCGGCCGCTTTTCCCCGAAGGCTTCCGTTGCGAAACCCAGGTCATTGCCTTCGTGCTCTCGGCCGATACTCAGAACGATCCCGATGTGGTCGCGATCAATGGCGCCTCCGCTGCCTTGACCATCTCCGACATCCCATTTCAAGGACCGGTCGGCGCCGTTCGCGTGGGCCTGGTAAACGGGCAGTTCCTCAGCAATCCCACCTACGCGGAGATGCGCGACAGCCTCCTCAATATCATGGTGGTCGGCAGCGCGGATGGCATCGTGATGATCGAGTCCGGCGCCAAGCAGGTGAAAGAAGAGACGGTCGTCGATGCCATCGAGTTCGCGCACGCCGAGATCAAAAAGATTTGCGCCACAATCAATGAGCTGCGTCAGAAGGCAGGGAAGCCCAAGCGCGAAGTTACTGCGCCTGAATTCGACGAAGCTTATTTCAAGGATCTTAATAAGAGGATCGGCAGCCGCCTTACAGACGCGCTCGACACACAGAAACATCCGAAGGCCGAGAGTTACGCGCTGGTAAAAGAACTGAAGAAAGAACTAATCGCGCAGCTTCCCGAAGAAGATGAGGACGGTCAGCGCAAGCTCGCGCACTACTACGAAATCCTGCGCGAGCGCATCTTCCGTAATCAGGTTATCGACAATAAGCGCCGCCCCGATGGTCGCGCCTTCGACGAAATTCGTCCTATCTGGATCGAAGTCGGGGTGCTGCCTCGCACCCACGGCTCCGCTATCTTCACCCGCGGCGAAACCCAAGCCCTGGTAACTACAACTCTCGGCACCAGCGACGACATGCAACGCCTTGAAGTCTTCGAAGGCGAAGCCAAAAAGCGTTTCATGCTTCATTACAATTTTCCGCCATTCTCGGTGGGTGAAGTTGCGTTTCTGCGGGGAGCGGGACGACGCGAAATAGGCCACGGCGCCTTAGCTGAAAGGTCCATTACTGCCGTGCTTCCGACGGAAGACAAGTGGCCGTATGCCATGCGCGTTGTCTCTGACATTCTGGAATCGAATGGGTCTTCATCGATGGCAACGGTTTGTGGTGCGTCGTTGTCGATGATGGATGCCGGCGTTCCACTCGAGGCTCCAGTTGCCGGAGTTGCGATGGGACTGGTTAAAGAAGGCGAGAAGTATGCCATTCTCACCGACATTGCCGGCGCGGAAGACCACTATGGCGACATGGATTTCAAAGTTGCCGGGACGAGCGATGGGATCACCGCCTTGCAGATGGATATCAAGGTGATGGGTATCACGCCGCAGATCATGCGCGAAGCGTTGGCCCAAGCGCAGCGCGGACGGTTGTTCATCCTGGAGAAAATGCAGGAAGTAATTTCCACGCCGCGCGATAAGGTTTCGGCTTACGCGCCGCGTATTTACACGCTGCAGATTCCGGTAGATAAGATCCGCGACGTGATTGGGCCCGGCGGGAAGATGATCCGCAGCATCATTGAGCAGACCGGCGTCAAGATCGACGTGGAAGATTCAGGCCGCGTGAATGTTGCTTCCAATGACGAGGCTTCCGCTTCCAAGGCGCTGCAGATTATCGGAGACCTGACGGCGACGGCCGAAGTAGGGAAGACTTATCTCGGCAAAGTTTCGCGGCTGGCGGATTTCGGCGCCTTCGTCGAGATTCTGCCGGGCACAGATGGGCTGCTGCATATCAGTGAAGTTGCCGAGCATCGTATTAAAGATGTTCGCGACGAGTTGAAAGAAGGCGATCAGGTCCTGGTGAAGGTACTTTCGATCGAGGGCAACCGCATCCGGCTTTCGCGCAAGGCGATTCTGAAAGAGCAACGCGCGAAAATGGGTGGCGGTGAGGCTCCGCCCGAAGGCGGCGCTCCGGCGATGACCATCGAAGGTGGCGGCGACTTCCCCGAAGAAGCCGAAGGTGAGCCGAATTTCAATCGTGACGAACCACGCCGCGAAACAAGCGCTCCCCGGGGCGATCGAGGCGGAGATCGTGGGGGGCGCGGCGGCGGTCGCGGCGGCCGGGGTGGACGCCCGCACAATGGGCGCGGTGGACGCGGTGGCGGAGGTGGTGGCCGTGGAGGACATGGCGGTCACGGCGGTGGTGGAAGACACTAGAGCCAGGGAGTAAGCTCAAGGGTGTCCAATTAGAACTATCCAGAGGTGATGATTTGGCAGAGATTCGACTGCAAGAAGGTGAGTCGTTGGAGAATGCCCTGCGCCGATTCAAGCGCAAGGTGCAGACGGAAGAGATTATCAAAGACGTGAAGCGCCACTCCTTTTACCTGAAGCCGGGAGCGAAGCGCCGGGTGAAGCAAGCCTTGGCGCGAAAGCGTGCCCGGAAGAAGATGCGCAACGATCGCGATTGAGTCATAGCCGTTGGGACCGCGCGCGTGTGAAGCGCTGATCTATATTCCTCAACAAACAGGTTGGGGGGATCATCAGTCGACGCACATGTCTTCGCCACGCTCAAGATGACAGCAACAAACACTTGTGCATCGGGAAACGCAGAGTGGGACCCGTTACTTCTTCATAGATTTGAGCGCGTCGACA
>JBLNFC010000155.1:0-11965 GCA_050263355.1 Acidobacteriota bacterium | reverse complement strand
GTCGCGGGCATGGAGCAATTCTTTTTTTGTTCTTACTTCGCCCCTCCTTCACTGAGCGGATGTTTCGGTGCCCGCTTTGTTTTGGGGGCAGGAATGTATGGAAACTCTCGATGCGGTCCTTGCGTATTGTTCAATGGATATTTTGAGCCGAGAGGAGAGCCATGTTCTGTGAAAAATGTGGAAGCCCGTTGCCGCCGGCTGCGCAATATTGCACGCGTTGCGGAAAGCAGTTGATGGCACGCATGCAGTTCGCCTCCCCGTCGCGTAATCGGGTGCAGGAGCACATTCGTTTGCTCGGGATATTGTGGATGGCGCTTTCCGCCGTCAATGTTCTTGGAGGCGGAGCTCTCCTGATAGTAGCGAATACGTTCTTCGCGCGATGGAATCACTTTCCAGCCGAGGTGCACTCGACCTTTCTTCAGCCTTTGCTAAGCTTTATTGGAATACTGATTCTGGTGAAGGCTGCCGCCGGGTTTCTTGCTGGCTACGGTTTGCTGCAACGCGAAGCGTGGGCGCGAATTTTGGTTCTCATTCTTGGATTCTTATCCCTCTTCAATGTGCCGTTTGGTACCGCGTTGGGGGTCTACACTCTCTGGGTGTTGTTGCCGGCAACATCCGACGAGGAATACCGGGCCCTCTCGAGGGCTGCGTAGAGAAGCCCATCTTCATTGCAGGAATCGGGCGCTCGCCGTTAGAATCGAGCCAGGGCCGACGTAGCTCAGTTGGTAGAGCAGCCGATTCGTAATCGGCAGGTCATCGGTTCAAGTCCGATCGTCGGCTCCAGTGATAAACACCTCCAACTATAAGGACATATGGGTCTACTCGTACGCCCTTCAGCCATTCATTCCACAGGTTGTTACACCACCACCCCGATTCCGGCCAACACGTTTGTCGTTGAATACACAGGTCCGCGGCTTTCCAAAGAAGCTGCCGACGAACGGTACAACGAGCAGGAAGAGACGTACCTGTTTGGGCTGGATGATGGCGAACACGTAATTGACGGCTTCGGTGTAGCTGCGTTCATCAACCATTCGTGCGACCCGAACTGCGAAACCGATGAACTCGAAGGGCGAGTCTGGATCATCGCATTGCGCGACATCGAAGCTGGCGAAGAATTGACGTACGACTACAATCTTTACGATGGAGAGGACGACGACAAGTCCCCATGTTCCTGTGGCGCAAAAAATTGTCGGGGAACTCTTTTCAGCGAGGAAGAGTTGGAGCGGCGCCGCAAAGCGGCTTCGCCGATGTCGTCTGGCACCGCGGTCAGTAGTGACTAACAGTCTTATTACTTGCCGTCGTGCACTGGTGCTGTCGGAGGTGAAGCGGTGCGCACATGCCGCGACCACACAAAGGTGAGTGCTAGCGAGAGAAGAATTATGGCCAGCGCGATGTACAGCACAACAGGTTTCGTTCCCTTGTGTCCGGTCAGCATCTGCCCTCACTCATAAATGCTCGTTCTTGTCATGCTTCTATTCCCCTAGCCATGAACCCAAACCTCGTAGGTGATCGATGTATTCACAAATCACCTTCGCAGCTCCTACGATGGGCACTGCGAGAATCAAGCCCATCGCACCCCATATCCACGCCCAAAACAACAGCGCAAGGGTCACCGCGAGCGGATTAAGGCGGAGCCGCTTCCCAACAATCTTGGGATACAACACGTTCATAGTGAGCAGGTGTAAGCCAACAACGGTAAGAAGAACAATCAGAACATCGCTGCGGCTTAAGGTGCCGATTCCGCCAGCCAGCGGCGGCAGCAAAGCCAGGAACACGCCGAGATACGGTATCAAGCTGACGAATCCGCTAATCACCCCAAGGAAGTAGAAGTATGGGATACCTAAGTACCAAAAGACCGCGATACTGATAGTGGAAATTACCAGACCGACAATTACATTCCCGACAATGAAGCTGCGAATCATGAGCGAGATCTTGGCTACCGTACGGTGAGCCAGCAGCCGATGTTCCTTGGGAAACAGCCGCACTGTCGCAGTGTGCGCGTGATCCTTCCAGGTGAGCATGAAGTACACCAGAAAGGGCAGGAAGCTAATGGCCAACAGAATCTCAGCGAAATTTCCTCCACCTTGCAGGACGGTGTTAGTCAAGTTGGGCGCGTCTTGCACTTCGACAGGAATGGGTTTTTTCTTACCGTCCTGTTCGGGATGAACAACAGAGCGCGTGGTTTCCTCTATGCGCGTGGTCTGGTGCCGTATTTTGCTGACTGTGTCGCGGATTCTGCCCGAATACTTGGGTAACTCAGTCGCAAAATCCACCGCCCGGTTATAGAAGAAATAGCCCAGCGCTCCCCATAGGGCCAGCATCAACGTGACAGCTATCAATGCACCAGCACCGCGCGGCACGCGAATACGAGACAGCAACTCCACCAGAGGTTCGAGGATAAAGGCCAGCAAGATCCCCGTGAGCGTCGTGATCATCACCAGCTTCAGCAGATAGATCAAGCCAATGACCGCGACAGCGGCCACAACCACCTGGGCAATTGAGCCTGCCCGAATAGAGGATTGAAGTATCTCTTCCTCAGCCGGTGCAACCGCGGCGGGGGGAGGTTGGGTTATGGGCTGGATTCGATCCGCGCGGGACGACACTCCGCTATCTCCAGTTTGGATACGCAAATCACTTTGAGTGTGGGTTCGGCTTTTCTGTTGGTCCATACAGCGATTGCTGTACTGCAAGCGTTGGAAGTCCGGTCGCCCTAGGTCCGATAAGCGACATTAGCTCTTGGTTACGCAAGTTACCTCACGGGGAGAATCATTTGCTTGAGACTATTGGTTTACGGGATACCATTTCAATCGCTGGATCAAGCAGCATTTCCCTCGTTATACGATGCAAGTCACTGCGGCCCCTAATTTTGGTCGTTATCGAATCCTGGCAGAAATTGGCCGGGGAGCCATGGGTGTCGTTTACAAGGCCCGAGACCCAAAAATTGATCGTGTGGTGGCCATTAAGACCATCGCACTTTCGGAACACGCCGCCGCACAGGAGAAAGAATTTCGGGAGCGTTTTTTTCTGGAGGCGAAAGCCGCGGGTCGTCTCTCGCATCCCTCCATCGTCACTATTCACGACGTCGGCGAGGACGAGGAAAATCAGAACCCGTTCATCGTGATGGAGTATGTGGAAGGCGTATCGCTGGACCACCAGTTTACTGACACAGCGGGGCAGTATGACGCGTACTCCGCTCTGGCGTTGATCCACGACCTCGCAGCCGCCCTGGATTACGCACACTCTCACGGCATTGTTCATCGAGATATCAAGCCTGCCAATATTCTCCTGACTCGCGACGGACGACCTAAGATCACCGATTTTGGTATCGCCAAGTTGAATATGGCCTACCAGACTGTAGCGGGGCAGTCCCTTGGTACACCCGCATACATGTCCCCCGAACAACTGAACGGTGATCCCGTCGACGGCAGATCCGATCTGTTCTCTCTGGGTGTCATTCTCTACACTTTGCTAACCGGACATCGGCCTTTTCAGGGAAACAGCGCGATGACGGTTTCTTTCCGGGTGGTTCACCGCGAGCCCTTGCCCGTCTCTGCGTACGACTCCAATTTCCCACCAGACGTCGATTACGTAATCGGCCGAGCCATCGCGAAGGATGCAGCTCAGCGTTATCAGACCGGAAAGGAAATGGCCGATGATCTGGATGATCTTCGAGAGGGACGCACACCGCGCAGTAAGGAGAAGCAGCCAGCCAGCGCGAACGCTCCGGATCGATCGACGCAAGCTGTCCCTGCTACGCCCTCCACGACACAGAGCTTGGGCCCGATCAAGAGTTCCCGGCTGAACTCGACCCAAAATTACGGTCGTGCCCGGCTATGTGCCTGGGAATATTCCGCCCTGATCCTTTTGGGGATGGGAGTAGCTGCCATCGCCGTGACGATAACGCGCCCTCCCACAAGCGCAGAGATCAATCTCCCGCTGGCGCGGCAGTCTTTGCGCACAGCATCTGCCAACGCTGAAGTCGCAGCAAACGTCCCAGCAACCCTACCGAAGCCACCGGTGAGTGTTGGGCGCTCACATGTGGCGCCGTCTACTCGAGTCAATAACGGTGCATCCCTCATGGCGAAGGCCGAGTCCGGGTCGACCCCGCGACTAGCACCGCGCCCTGCAGCGCAACACTATCCACCTGATGCTTCCGGCGGAGCCGATACAGTTAGCGCTACGAGCGTCTCGCCAGCACCGCAGAAATCTGCCACTCTTCACATTCGAATTGAACATCGTTTTCCATCGGCTCAGGTACTGGTCTGGATCGACGACAAACTCGCTTATAAGGAGTCTTCCGACGGTACGGTTAAACGAAGGATGGGTTTGTTCAAAGCAGTTCAAGGCTACAAATCCGATTCGCTCGCTCTCAGCTCGGGAGAGCACAAGATTCGTGTGCGCGTACAGTCCTCCGACAGTGCATACGACCGCACGGCGAGTATCACAGGAACAATTCCTGCAACAGCAGAAAGAGTGCTCACAGTAGACTGCACCAATCGCAAGCAGATTCATCTCACCATGGAGTGAGAAGGTTTTTCCTGTTGTCTTCCGCGATTTCCACAGTAGTTTCTTCTTGCGAATCGATCGGAGAGTTGCTCATAATAAGCGCGAGAGACCCCTTACAACTGTGTATCGATACACTCGAGCGGACCTCTACGAATCCTGCGGATCACGTCGCGGCAGTTGACTGCTTGGGAACGCGCGGGACTGGTTGGCGTTGCTGACGGTTACTCCTTTTTCGACCTACTCCAAGTTAAAAAAGTGCGCGACCTGTGTGCGCAAAGAGTTCGTCCGGGCGTAATTCGTCGTTCGCTAGAGGCGATGCAGCGTCAGGTTGCGGGCATGGAAAATCCGCTGCTGGAAGCCGGTTCGTACATCACCGGCCATCGGGTGGCTTTCCGTCATGCTGGGAAACTCCTTGAGCCCATCGCCGGTCAATTCCTGATGGACTTCTCACCGGAACAGAAAGTCATCACGAGAGCAGTCGCGAACGCTCCCGCACCCACTCCCATCAACGAGACCGCAGCGCAGCTCTTTGCGCGCGGTATCGCTCTGGAAGAGGACCCAGGCATGCATCAGGAGGCCATCAACACCTATTTGAGAGTATTGGAACTGGAGCCCCAACACGCGGCGGCACATATCAATCTCGGCACGCTCTATTACAACCGCCAGGAATACGCGCTGGCCGAGCAACACTATCGTGCGGCGGTCGACGCGGACCCCCGCTATGCGCTGGCGCATTTCGATTTGGGTAATGTGCTGGATGAAACCGGGCGTGTCGCACAGGCAATCCAAGCCTACAAAGCAGCTCTGCAGCTCGCTCCCACTTACGCGGACGCACACTACAATCTGGCCCTTGCCTATGAGAAGACGCGGGAGCCTCGCAAGGCGCTGCGCCATTGGCAAGCTTATATCAAGCTCGATGCCAACGGGCCTTGGTCTATGCACGCGCGCAATCAAGTGCAACGCATTCTTCAGTCCGACGGTTTGAAACTCGTGCAGCGCAAGCCGAGTTGATCAACGCGCCACTGGACCTCCACATCCATCTGTCCGCACACAGACGCGTCACGGCAGAGCGAGATCATTCCCCTTCGGTGTCGCCAGCTTGTCTGTGTCGATCAGTCGCTGGATCTGTGCTATCCGACTCGTAAGATTGCTTTGGCGATCTGCACCTCGTCGGCGTCGCTCAATGATGGCAGCTTCTGGCTCGAACCCGCCTGCGAGAAACAACTCGCGCAGAGAAGAAACACTGTAGCAAGAGGACGCACAAACGGCTCCTTGTCGAGCGCGAGTGATAGACGATGAGCCGGCGAAATGGTAACAGTTTTGCCCTACCACCCTAAGCGTACGTCGCGAATAGAAGGAAACGTTTCCGGGCAGCGACGCTTCCTCATGCGGCGCAACAATGTCTCCATGCAATGCTAGAATTGGTTCCGATTCTACGAGTGAAGGTATCTAATGCCAGAAGCAATTCTTACCGCGGCACATCCCACGCCCCTCAACTCATTGACAGACGACGAAATTCTCTTCCGCGACAACATCCACCAGTTCGCCGAGGAGAAAGTTCGTCCACTGGTCAAGGAAATGGATGAGAACGCTGTTTTCGATCACGGACTCGTCGAGCAGTTCTTCCAGCTCGGATTAATGGGGATAGAAGTGCCAGAGCAATACGGCGGCGGGGCAGGGACTTTTTTCGAGGCGATTCTGGCGGTTGAGGAACTTTCCCGCGTGGACGCATCGGCGGGCGTAGTCGTGGATGTGCAGAATACGTTAGTCAACAATGCATTCCTGCGCTGGGGCAGTGACGAACAGAAAAAGCGGTACCTGCCCAAGATGACCAGCGACACGGTCGGGGCTTATGCGCTCAGTGAGGCTGGATCCGGTTCCGACGCTTTCGCACTCCAAACCCGGGCACAGGTAGAGGGGAGCGACTATGTGCTGAACGGCCGGAAGCTCTGGATTACCAATGGAAAGGAAGCTGGCATCTTCATTCTGTTCGCCAGCGTTGATCCTTCGGCTGGGTACAAGGGCATTACGGCGTTCATCATTGAGAAGAATTTTCCAGGGTTCACCGTTGGAAAGAAAGAGGACAAGCTTGGTATTCGCGCTTCTTCCACTTGCGAGCTGCTCCTGGAGGATTGCCGTGTGCCACGCGCCAACGTGCTCGGAGAACCAGGAAAAGGCTACAGGATCGCGATTGAAACGCTTAACGAGGGCCGAATCGGCATTGGAGCGCAAATGGCCGGGGTCGCCCGTGGCGCGTGGGAATACGCCTGCCACTACGCACAGGAGCGGAAGCAGTTCGGCAAAACCATCGCTGATTTCCAGGGTATACAGTTCCAGTTGGCACAAATGGCCACCGAAATCGAAGCGGCGCGGCTCATGGTTTACAACGCCGCCCGCATGAAAGACGCCGGCATGAACTTCGTCAAGGAAGCAGCCATGGCCAAACTCTTCAGTTCCCAAGTGGCGGAGCGCGTCACCTCTCTGGCGGTCGAAATCTACGGTGGATACGGGTTTACCAAGGACTACCCTGTCGAGAAGTACTGGCGCGATTCCAAGATCGGGAAGATCTACGAAGGCACATCCAACATGCAGCTCCAAACCATCGCCAAGCTCGTATTGACAGGCAAATAAGCCAATGGAGCTTCCGAGGGACACCGTTTGCTGGTCTGCGCGCCGTTGCAAGTGACCCCAGTAACTCAACCGGTTACTTCTTATGTGCAGGCAGTTGCATTCGCTCCTGGGCCGGGGGACCTTGGGCATGCCGGCTACCGATTTCGATTCAGCAACTTACGTTTGAAGCAACTAGTGGTGACCGAGCTGCAATCTGAGAGAGCGCCTGCTGCTATGGGGCCCAAACGGGGTGTCTCTTGCTTTCCCAGGAAGCATTACCCAGCCCAACCGTCTCGCCATCGAAATCTCGCTCGTCCCTACTTCCGCTGCTTGTGGTTCTATTCGTAATTTCTTACACCCTGATGGTGTTGCTAGTGGTAGAGCAGAATTCCACTATCACGAATCAGCGCTGGCTGATCAAACAGCTGTTTTCCGACAGCTCCGAGCTGTCGGCCATGAAGGCGAAAGCCATCCAGAAGCGAAACTCCGAACCCGCCTCCCAAGGCCAGGCAAGTCCGAAAGCAAAGGCTCAAACTCCGTCTACCCAGGCTCCGTCTGAAGAGAGCGCCAGGACCGAGGAATCGGTCAAGCCGCGGAGAGTGCACCCCGGGCATCCTCCGAAGCCGGCCTCTGATGTATCGGACGCACGGCGGGCTTTGATCACAATTTAGCAACCCTAAGGTGACCCTATGAAGACTCTCGTGGTAGGAGTTCTTCTTTTCTCGATTCCGGGCTTCCGTGTGGCCCCAAACACGGCTTCCCATGATTCGGTGGATCCCGTGATCGCCAAAACACATCGCGGTGGACGCTGGTACTTGGCTGCAAACGGCCACGCTGTGTACTGCCGGGGACCGGTGGTTACTATCAACATGATGGACGGTGGCTTGCGTAAGGTGGCAACATACTGTCAAGGCGACAAACCTCTGGTACCCCTGAAGGACTAACCTTTAGAATTCCTCCGTCTGGGGAATTCTTCTAAGGGCCCTCCATCAGGGCCAGCAACTCTCTTTTCGTCTGCAAACCTCCACCGCTTCTCGCCATCCAAGTTTGCGGACGGTAATATTTGGACGAGGAGCAGTGCGCGCCATGGCTACAGAACCGATCCCAGAGCCCCTGACAAATCAGGATGTGGATACCAACCGTGCGCCAGAATTTCGAGCGTCGCGCGCGCAAACCCCGGACAATGGGGAGGCTCTCAACGCCGTATCTCCTCCGGTTAATCCGACGCGGGAGTTGATGTCCGGCAACGCCAGCCCACAACTCAACAGAGCTGCAGAAGCGGTCGGCACGACGTTAGGACGTCTGGTGAACCAGGCCCGTGGGATCTCTGTTGCTTCGGACGACAGCGGTCCAAGTTGGAAAGAGACAGCGCAGCGGAAAGCGCAAGAGGGTAAAGCAAAAGCCTCCCAAGCCGTCAGTAACGTCCAGGAAAGCGCCTCCGCGACCTACCAGCACACCAAGGAGCGCGTGGGCGAGACCGTTGCCGATGTCAAGCATAAGACCTCCGACGCATTGCTGGATGCGCGTGCGCGCGCGCGCGAGTATTCCTACAACAATCCGCTCCAGGTTATCGCCGGAAGCGCAGCCGCAGGATTCCTCGCCGGAGTAGTACTGCGGGTATGGAGGTCGAGACGATATGAGTGAGACAAGATATGTCGGTACACCGAATGGAAGAACGCTCGGCGAGGTGATCGCCGAGATAAAAGATGAGCTCAGGGACTTCATGCAGACCCGCGTCCAGATGTTCGCTAATGAGATGCGGGACAAAATGAAGGATTCCAAGAAAGCCGCAGTTTGGGGTGCAGCTGGTTTGCTGCTGCTATTGACCGCTTACCTGCTTCTGAACCTTGCCCTGGTTGGCTTGGTAGCTATGGCTTTTTGGGGCAACTCCTATACATGGTTCTTGTCCTTTCTTATTGTCGGAGGCTGTTGGCTGATCCTCGGCGCTACCTTCGCCATTGTTGCCGTGAAGCAGTTCCAGGGTTTGACGCCCAATAAGACTATCGAGGTCTTAAAGGAAGACAAAGTGTGGCTGCAACAGGAAGCGAGGAACCAGGCATGAGCACCAGTCCAGCTACCAACGAACCGACCTCCACCTTGGAGCTACGTGCAGCCGATCAGCGTCGCCGCTTGCACAGCTCAGTGACGGAGCTTCGTTCCAAGATGCACGAGCGCTTGGACATAAAACGCAATGCGCGCGAGTACCTTGTGCCCGCCTCCGGCATTGGCGCATTACTCGGTCTGGTGCTCGGGTATGGCTTAACCGGCATGTTTACTCGGCACTAACGCACAGCTGGCGACCGACGCAACGCATGACAACTCAGGCGAGGAGAAAGCTCTCATGGCATTAATCAACAGCGCAATCGGAGTTGCTACCAAACGAATGCCGAAGGCCGTTACTCCCAAGGGGCACGCGGTTATCGATTACATTACCTTGGGCGCTTTTATCGTTACGGGGGCTCTGTATTGGCGCCGGCACAAGCGTGCGGCGCTGAGCGCATTCATCTGCGGCGGCGCCGAACTCGCTCTGAGCTTGCTGACCGACTACCCCGGAGGCGTGAAGAAAGTCATCAGCTTCCCAACCCACTGCAAAGTCGATATCGGATTAGCGGCAATGACCGCAGCCATGCCCGAATTCATGGGCTTCAAAGACGATCGGGAAAAACGATTCTTTTTAGCTCAAAGCGCCGGAATTACGGTCGCAACGAATCTCACCGATGTAAGTGGGACTCGCGAATTCGAGGACAGATCACTCAGGGCAGCATAAGCACAGAACTCGCGGGACCAGCCAAGTTCCCCGATTTGCTGGTTTCGGCGACGAATCTCTCAAAATTCGTTAGATTGAGTAGATGCCGAAGTTTGAGAAGCATATCTTCGTCTGCATTAATCAGCGCCCGGCCGGCCATCCCCGAGGAAGTTGCGATTCGAGCGGAACAGGCGAATTGCAGTGGATTTTCAAGCAGAAACTCGCGGCACGCGGCCTCAAGCACAAGGTCCGGGCCAACAAAGCCGGCTGCCTTGATCAGTGCGAACATGGACCTAATGTCGTTGTATATCCAGACGGGGTTTGGTACGGCCGGGTTACTGCAGAAGATGTGGATGAAATAATCGAGTCTCATATTCTCGGTGGCAAGCCGGTAGAGCGCCTCATTACTCCTGATCGCTGCCTCAACACACCCAGTTGCGAACACCGACTTCCGAAAGAAAGCAAATCGGGGAGCTAAGAATGCAACGGATGAAAGTAAACACGTCTAAGAAGCGTGAGGTGGTTGATCTCACCGACGATCTTCAGAAAATTATCGAGAAATCCTATACAAACGTGTCGGGCTTTTGTCAGCTTTCCGTGTTGCACACGACTGCGGCTCTCACCACGGCTGACCTCGATCCCGGAACCGACCTCGATATGCTCGATGCATTCGAACACCTGGTCCCCAAGCTTAAATATCGCCATCCTCACAACCCAGCACACGTTCCAGATCACATTTTGTCCGCGTTGATTGGAACCTCAGTAGCAGTTCCGGTGGACCAAGGGGAACTGGTACTCGGGACATGGCAGCGCGTCATTCTGGTCGAACTGGATGGACCGCGAAAGCGCGACATAGTGTTGGCAGTGATCGCTGAAAAGATCGCCTAAATGGCGGTGGGTTGGCTACGCGGTCTTCAATTCGCGTGCTGCTGCGCGGTCAGCGAATACCACCGCGTTCTGCTGCTGCACGCGTCCTGCCGGAATTGAAGGATCACCTCGCACCAGGCGCTGAAGCATGCCGACCTTTTCAGCACCGGTGACCAACCACAAGATCCGACGTGAGCGGTTAAGGACCGGGTAAGTCAACGTCATCCGCCGCCTCCCCTGGTATACGCCGGTCACGGCCACATCGGCATCAACAACGTCCAGCACAGGATCTCCGGGGATCAGGGAAGCAGTGTGCCCGTCCGGCCCAAGACCCAGGTGTACGAGGTCCAGCACCGGAGGAGAACCGGCAATATTCCTGAGCGTGGCGGCGTATTCCATCGCACCAGCGCTCAAATCCGCAGCTGCCACGGGCATCGAGTAGATTTGGTCAGACCGCAGAGGACAATGTTGTAGCAGGCTCTCACGCAAATGCGTGAGATTTCGATCCGGATCCCCTTCCGGCGCAACTCGTTCATCAACCTGCACCAGATGCACTGCATCCCAAGGCACCGCTTGCTGAGTCAGGCCGCGCAGCATGATCCAGGGGGTGTGCCCGCCACTGACCGCCATGACAAACCGCCTTCGGGCAGCCACAGCGGTGCGAGCTTCCTTGGCAATAAACGCCGCCGCTGCCTGAGCTGTCGAGTCAACATCAGAGAACACTTCCATCTTCATTGACTTTCCTCGGCGCGGGTGGCCGCGGGACAATAGTAAATGGTGGGAGGGAGCTTGTGGAACTTAGCGCCGCTAGATGCCGCAACGCGCATTTCGTAGAGCACCAGAAGCGGTGCGTCAATGAGAACTGGAAGTGCCGTTGGGAACGACCGAGAGACCCAGACGATATGGTAGGCGCGGCAGGAATCGAACCTGCAACCCTCGGATTAGAAATCGAGCGACCCTTTCTATCCCCTCCTTGTTTTTCTGTAAGTTGCAGATTCTTCAGGAAATTATTTCCTAAGCCACTTGTTAATGAGTATCCACGAGTTACAACGGCTTACAAGCTGAATCAACAAAATGCATACATAGTTTATGCATAGTGGAAGCCCTGAAAATCGGGCTTCGTTAACCACAACCCAGGGAGAGGGCATAAGGATGATGAAGCAATGTTGGACGAATACAGGACCAGGCAATTGCCTCAGGCAGCGTTTTTGCTTGCCTCAGGCGCGAAGTTTTTGC
>JBLNFC010000154.1:0-3600 GCA_050263355.1 Acidobacteriota bacterium | reverse complement strand
GCAGGAACAGCGCCACACCTAGAAGCGCTCGAGAATAACGCCCACTCAGAACTAAGCACCGAGGCCTTCAGAGATGACGCCGTCCTGAATCACCCCGCGGCGAGAGTTGCCGAACCGAATCATTCTTCTCTGTATTATCTCGTGGCCTCTGCTCCACTGCTGATCTGGCCAGGGCGGCTTGAGACAAGCTCTGTCCGCGAGTGGGGATGGCTCGCTCATGCGCCTTTCCCTTTCTTTGGCGTAATGCTGGGCGCCTCGTTGTGGTACGTGGCCCGGCGTCTGTATGGAAATGCAGGCGGGTACGTGGCGCTAATGCTGTACTGCTTTGCGCCCGGTCTGATTCGCAGTAGCGCTCTCTGGTACGCGAAACCGGAAACCGGTGCAGCGTGGGGCGCCTTCGGCTCAGTTTTTACTGCAATTGCCGTAGCGCACACGCTGTATGCTCCGCGTGAAGTCGTGCTGTGGAATTGGCGCCGCATTGTACTGCTCGGTATCTCGTTAGCTCTCGCTATCGGTTCTCAGTTTTCACTGATTATTTTGGTGCCCCTGGTGCTTGCGTTCCTTCTTTATCTCGCGCCCGAGCGTAGGAGAGCCGGCGTGGTGATCTGGGCGGCAGCATGCGTTATAGGATGGATGCTGATCTTTATCTCCTACCTGCCCCATCCGGGCTCATTCTGGAACGCACTTCGGCAAGCTCAATTGTTAGGCTACAGTGCAACAGCATTGGGAATGAGCCGTGTCTACCAGGATCTGTTCGCGCAAATCGGACAGGTCTGTCCCGCCTTGATGATCGCCCTTCCGCCAACCTTGCTGGCTTACCTTTTCTGGCGTCGTACCCGCTATTTCGGAAACTCGGCTCCATTGCTCGTCGCTGGTCTGTTCCTGTTACTAGGACTAGCCACGCCGCACTATCCTGGGCTAGGTTTTCGGCTGGTCGCGGTTCCTTTCCTGTTCCTGTTCGTCGCGGGTGTTACGTCCGACTTGATGGAGACTCGCTTTCGTTCCCTCGTTCAGGCCTGCGCCTGGGGATTGCTGAGTGCCTACGGCGCGTGGAGTTTGATGGAACTGGCGAGGGCTGCTCGTTCGTAATGCCCGACCACCTCAATGCCGATGGGAGTTGGCCTATAGTCAAACCTTGAGAATGGCGAGCTTGGCTGACATGGCGTGGTACCCGGATAAGTAGTTGCAGACGCACTACTTCCCTCCGTTTCTTTCACGCGTCTAGCCGAACCGGTCTGCGCAGTGGTGCGAGGTTGGCGTCTTTCCGGGGCTTAAATGAATCAAACTAAGCAGGCAGAAAGGCACCACGGAATCGAGGGCCCTTATGAGTCTTGCACTGCGCTATCATGATCGGGTGAATCGCTGGATTGTTCTTGTCGCGCTTTTAGTTGTTTTGGGTGCCGCTTCCAGCTTGCAGGCGCAGATATTCGGGCCACGCGCGTCGGTAACATCACTGGGCGATGGATTCAACTTGCACAATCCCCCGGGTCCGCGCGCAAGTGTGACATCGCTGGGACCGCAGGGATTCACAGCCCGGCCGCTTTTCCCCCGACGGCCCGTTTCGCCTGCGGGAAATCAACCCTTTTTCCGTGATCACCATCGGCATTTCAATGGCGGCGGCGTGGCTCTGCCGGTCTATGCAGTTCCCTACTACTACTCGGACTATCCCACAATAGTCGACCCCACCGACACCAGCATGGAGCACGATTACGGGCCGGGTCCGACTATATTCGACCGACATGGTTCAACCGCCGACAGTGCTGACCTCGAACGCCAGTACGACGAGCGCCTGAAGCGGCTTGAGGAACAAGTTGATGAGGCCGAGCAGAAACCCGTCACGTCAGCTGCGGCTAATACTCAGGTGCCGGAAGGTCGAGCGGCAGACCAGCCACCCACGATCCTGGTCTTCAAGGATGGGCACACAACGGAGGTCCGCAATTACGCAATCGTAGGAGACGCACTCTTCGACTTCTCGACGGGCGTTCGTCATAAATTCGCGCTCACCGACTTGGACGTAAGCGCGACGCAGAAGCAGAACGAGGATCGCGGGATCGATTTCCGGCTTCCTGGCGGCTCCGGGAAATAGTTTTGCAATCAGTGGGGCTGACAATGTATAGATCCGCGAACATCGTCCTTGTACTGATGCTGGTGGGCGCGACCCCTGTGATCGCACAGCGCGCGAGCTTTTCTGTGGGACCTAGATCAGGATTCCCTGTGGCCAGGCGCGGTCCTGGAGTGACGATATCGTTTCATGGAACCCCTCACGGAACTCCGGCCGGTTCCTTTCAGCGGTTTCATGGCTTCCCACAAGGTTTGTATGGATCGCCATTCTTCTACCCTGATTACTACGCCCCGGCGCAACCGGCTGAAGTGGCACCTTCCGCGCCTCAGGTGATCGTGATGGAGCCGGCTACGGACAAGCCGCAGCGCGACACGCGCGACGAAAAACCTACGCAGATGCTTCTGTTGGAGCGCCGAGGCGATCACTTCGTCAGGGTTGGGGAGTCGGACGCAGAGCACGAGTCTCGAGCTGCAAACAAGAATGTTGAAGGTGCTTCGCATAGGCTCAGTTCCGCGCCTTCCGAGCACCGCGCCATTCCGCCTGCTGTCCTAATCTTCCGCGACGGCCATCGCGAAGAGGTGAGCAGTTACACCATTTCCCAAGGTATCCTTTATGCCACGTCGAACTACTGGGAAACGGGAACCTGGGCCAATCGCGTGCAGCTGACGAGCCTCGATTTACCTGCCACTCTGAGAGAGAACCAAGCCCGAGGTTCCAGGTTTGTCTTGCCCGCTGGTCCCAACGAAGTGGCTGTTCGTCCGTGAATTCTTCATCTACAGCACCTTTGAGGGTAACGTACCCCATAGAGGGTATGTCCGATTCAAGAGACCGACGGCGAAACTAGCTGTGGCGAAGTTTCGAAAGATTTTCAGGGGCAAACCTACGATATGACAGAAAAGAAGTTGGACGGGATGCGTGTGGCAATACTGGCTACAAACGGAGTGGAGCAGGCGGAATTGACAGAACCGCGGAAGGCCTTGGACGAGGCTGGGGCGCGCACTACGCTGATTTCTATAAAGCCGGGCAAGATCAAGGGCATGCAGCACGATCAACTGGCAGATCAGTTCGATGTCGACATGGTCCTGGACGAAGCCGATCCGGAGGAATTCGACGCTGTGCTTCTTCCCGGAGGCGCGCTCAATGCCGACGCATTGCGCGTCGAGAATACGGCGCAAGAATTCGTTCGGTATATGGACGACAGCGGGAAGCCAATAGCTGTCATCTGTCATGCTCCGTGGCTTCTCGTATCGGCAGGATTGGTGGATGCTCGAACGCTAACCAGCTATCACACGATTGAAGACGATATCCGTAATGCCGGCGGCAATTGGATGGACAAAGAAGTGATCCGCGACCAGAATTGGGTGAGCAGCCGCCAACCCTCCGACATTCCAGTCTTCAACCGTGAAATGATCAGCCTGTTTAGCGAGCAAAAGCGCAAGAAGGCAGAGACTCCTGCGGCCCAGCAAGTCGCCTGATCAGTGCTTTCAACAACTAAGATTTCAGCGGCTGGTGGATGCACCAGCCGCTTTTGTTTACCC
>JBLNFC010000153.1:0-3273 GCA_050263355.1 Acidobacteriota bacterium | reverse complement strand
TGGCGTCCTCGATCATCAGGCGAACAGGCCCTGAGTGTCAGACCCGCGCAAGCTTCAGTTCCCTCGGTTAACCTGTACCAGTGCATCTCCTGATTATTGGCGGTAGTGGTTTTATCGGCCCCTACGTTGCCACACAACTGTGCGACGCTGGGCACAATGTCACTGTTTATCACCGCGGGCAGCATGAGTCGGCCCTCATCCCTGCTACGGTGAAACACTACAGAAATCCAGCGGCTTCGACGCCGCTCGTAGACTTCCCAAAAGATTTGCTGCGTTGTGAGTTCGACGTCGTCATCCACATGATTGCCATGTGTGCAACTGAAGCGCGAGCGGCTGTAGATGCGTTTTGCGGCCGATCCAGACGCATTGTCGCGCTCAGTAGCGGTGACGTTTATCTCGCCTATGGACGCTTCACTGGACTGGAGCCGGGGCCCGTGCAGGAGGGGCTCTTAACCGAAGAGTCGCCGTTACGAACGGCGCTCTATCCATATCGGTCGAAGGCGAAATCGCCCGACGACCTCAGTTATGACTACGAAAAGATCCTGGTCGAGAGGGAACTGCTCGGGCAATCTGCTTTACCCGCCACGATCCTTCGTTTGCCCAAGCTATATGGGCCCGGTAACAATGCCGATTTGGCAACTGTATACGGTTTCCGCAATCATCCCCATTGGCGATGGACGCATGATTATGTCGAAAATGTTGCGGCCGCGATCGTACGGGCTTCGCTGACGGACGCGGCAGCTGGCCGCGTCTACAATGTCGGCGAGGAGTACACGCCGACTATCGAGGAACGCCTCCGTACGCTTCCGCCGTCTAGTGTGGTGACGGTGAACGCACCCACGTACAACTTTCGCCAGGACATAGCCTATGACACGACTCGCATCCGCCGCGAGCTAGGCTATAGCGAGATCGTTCCCTACGAACTGGGGTTGAAACGGACGCTCTCAGCCGGCGAGACTAGTTCGGGGCTGCGCATGACGTAACCGGCGGGCCGATGACTCCGTATCCGATTCCCAAAAGTGCATCGGCGCTGAGGTTGACGGGTGCTACGGATTGAATCGCGAATATCCCTTAAACCTATAACTCGCGAGCCCTGGTTGCTCCATCTCGAGTACTTTTTCGATGCTAAAGGCGACCAGGCGCTGAGCTCCCGGAAAATCACTGCGGTCGCGATCCCAATCAATAGTTGCTCGTCCCGATAGTTGCAGCGTGCGCCCGCGTTCAAAGTCGGGAAACAACAAGCCGGCCTTAGGATTGACCACGATGTTGCCCAATGTGTTAAACATCCTGTTCCCACTGTAGTCAGGAATAACGAGAGAATTCGGGCCTTCAATTTTCACGAATCCGGGATTGCCTCCGCGATGGGATGCGTCTGCTCCATACTCAGGATGAGCGCTGGCGATGAAGAGCGTGTCGGCGAGTTCTATCCAACGTTGCTGATCCGGGTTGAGGGTCGTGCCGGTCAGCACGTGCGGATCCGACGGGGTTTCTGCTCCGGAACCATCACCGATGACCCGCTCCTGAATGTACTGCTGACAATTGCCATATACCTGCCGGGCATGAATCCGCAGGCTTCTGTCGGGCAGAACTTCTGCTTCACCGTTGATACGGATACGGCGCCGCGTACTAAACTCGATGACGAGCATTCCAATAACAGGATTTGTCTCCAGGTTCTTAAGAAGCGGGTCGCCTTTAATCTCGAACGGCTCAGTTTGAACCGTGGTCACGTCCAGAGCACGCACAAAACCAGGCTTTCCCACTCTCAGCGACGCCCAGAGCCCGCCATCCAGATCCACGCTGGCGAATACAGCCAGACGTTGCCCAACAAGGAACGCGGCCCACGCCTCCGGGATGCTGGCATGGATGCCTCGCCCTGAAAGCCCGCTTACCCCGGCGCGTTGCTGGACCGCCAGCTCGCCGGAGTGCCACGCTGAGCCGTCGGGTTGATTCGCATGCATGTGTCAGTCTCCGGTGGCACGATGACAACCAGCCATTTCAGCCGATCCGCGATTCGTGAGAGCTTCGGGCTGCCGCGTGGATATTGTCCAGACCTGCTCTGCGACACAAATGGCAGGCAACATGGTCCTGTTGTGATACTCCGAGGGCTTCTAGCGATGCAGTTTTTGTTGAATTGGCCCAGCGAGCGCGCGGCAGCATACCGACGAGTCGCATCTGCTATCCTGCCGCGCATGCGAAAGCGTCTAGTTATCGCAGTTCTCCTGCTGCAGTTGACCCTTGTCGTTACGCTGGCCGCTGCACGTGTCGTCCGTGTGGAAATCACTTCCCGCAGCGACGTTTCAAATGGCATATCGTTCGGCAATGCCGGAGCCTACGAGCGGATCGAAGGGCGAATTTACTTCTCGGTGTCCGCGGCCAATCCGCATAATCAGCGGATCGTCGACCTCGATAAGGCAGTAAATCTG
Organism: Acidobacteriota bacterium; assembly: GCA_050263355.1. GTDB lineage: Bacteria > Acidobacteriota > Terriglobia > Terriglobales > Acidobacteriaceae > Gp1-AA122. The sequence continues at coordinate 850 of JBLNFC010000153.1, read as the reverse complement.
AAGGATGGGCAGGTCGAGTTCTCCGCCGACTTCGTCGCGCTGCGGCCGAAGGATTCAAAGAAGAGCAACGGCTCAATGCTGCTGGAAATTCCCAATCGCGGCCACAGCCGAATTGTCGCCCTGCTGGACGGAGGCGATTGGAATGCTGGCACAGACGCGGGCGATGCCTGGCTCCTGCGCGGCGGCTACACCTTCGTTGCACTCGGCTGGCAATGGGACGCGGTCGGCGACGACGCGCTGAAGCTGTACGCTCCCATCGCTAAGGAGAATGGCAAAACTATCACTGGCCTGTTGCGTGGCGACCTGATGCCTTCAAAAGTTATGGAGGATATTCCTCTCGGCCACCTCATCATTGGAAATCTGGGAGGCACTGAATACCCTGTCACCGCGCTGCAAGACCCGCGCAACACCCTGACTGTCCGTGACTCACGCGAAGCGCCGCGAGTCGCCATTCCCCGATCGAAATGGCAGTTCGGGCATATGGTAAACGGCAAGGTCGAACTCAGCGATCGTCACATTCACCTGGACGGCGGTTTCCAGCCCGGGAAGATTTACGAATACGTGTATGTTGTTTCGGATCCCGTCATTGCTGGCCTGGGTTTCGCAGCCGTCCGCGATTTCGCGGCCTATTCCAAGCACGCTTCGGATGCGATCGCACCTGCCGCTCGTGTCTATGGAGAAGGAATTTCGCAAAATGGTCGATTTCTCCGCGACCTGCTCTATCAGGGATTCAATGCCGACGAAGAGGGCCGCATCGCCCTCGACGGAGTTCTGGCGCACGTTGCCGGTGCTGGACGTGGTAGCTTCAACTATCGCTTTGCGCAGCCCTCCCGCGACGCTCAGCCGACCT
>JBLNFC010000152.1:0-12744 GCA_050263355.1 Acidobacteriota bacterium | reverse complement strand
CCCGAGCGATCGTTTGCAACCCGAAACAGATCATCGGCAAATCCACGCGAATCATCGTCCACAGTGCCCCGCTCCGCCCAGAACGTGCGGCGCACTTCATCAAAACTCTGCTTGCCCATGTCTGCTTGAAACAGCATCTGCAGCAGCAGTTCGCGGGATTTGCGGCGCGTACCCATTAGAGAGTCGTCAGTATTCGGTTGTCGTCTTCAGTGCGAACGAAGACTCGTTTAGTTTACAAGATGAGAAGATACTTGGAGGTAAATCACCGCGGTTTGTCTCGGTTGCTTTTTCCGCGCGCTGCGACCCGCGCGGCGTGTTCGGCATGTCTAGCTTCCCCGCCCCTCGAACTAGTGGGTCGTTCTTTCTTGCCGACACGCGCGGCCTGAGGACTGAAGACTGAGGACTGCCGACTGATGATCGCCTTCTTCAGATTCGCCATTTCAATCGCCGCCATGGCCGCTTCGAAGCCCTTGTTGCCCATTTTCAGTCCAGCTCGATCGATCGCCTGCTCCAGCGTGTCGCAGGTGAGAACGCCGAATGCATGTGGAACGCCAGTTTCCTGCGCGGACTGTCCGATGCCGCGCCCACACTCGTTCACAATGACGTCGTAGTGAGCAGTGTCACCGCGCAAAAGGCATCCAATGCAGATGATCGCGTCGTATTTTCCGGTCTTCGCAAGGGTGCGAGCAGCAGAAGGGATCTCAAACGCGCCCGGAACGCGAACGAGATCGATGTCCTTCTTCTTTACTCCGGAACGCAGGAGCGCGTCATAGGCGCTTTGAAATAGTCTCTCGGTAATGAAGGCATTGAAGCGGGAGACAACAATTGCAAACCGCTTGCCCTCTCCACTGAGGCTGCCCTCGATTGCAGCAATCGGCGGATCAGGAGGAGCTTCAATCTTGAATGCGTCTTTCTTTTTGTCCCCGATTTGCTCCTCCCTTGCGGACGCCATGCCAACTACTTTCCTTTGAACTGCGCCTGCCTCTTCTCCAGAAACGCGGTCGTCCCTTCCTTCTTGTCTTCGGTCGCGCACGAGACAGCAAACAACGTGGCCTCGAGAAATAAGCCCTCGGCCAGCGTCATCTCCATCCCTTTGTTGACGGCTTCCATGGCGTACTGCACGGCCAACGGTGCATTTGCGATAATTTTCTGCGCAATCGCCTCGGCGCGTGGGATCAACTCCGCACCGGCAACAACTTCGTTCACAAGTCCGATGCGATGCGCCTCCTGGGCCGTGATCATTTCGCCCGCTAACACCATCTGCATGGCGAGGCCTTTACCTACCAGCCGCGGCAGACGCTGCGTGCCACCGTATCCCGGAATGATCCCGAGCTTCACCTCCGGCTGCCCAAATTTCGCATTCTCCGTAGCCAGGCGCATGGTGCATGCCATGGCGATCTCGCAACCTCCGCCCAGCGCGAATCCATTGATGCAGGCAATCACGGGCTTGCCCAGGTTCTCAATCAGGTTGAGGACTGACTGGCCTCGATGGGTGTACTCTTTTCCGGAAACCGCATCATGCTTCGCGAGTTCGCTGATGTCAGCGCCGGCGATAAACGCCTTTTCGCCGGATCCGGCGAGGATCACCACGCGCACGCTTGCGTCATTCTTGATGTCATGGAAGGCCGCCCGCAGCTCCTCCATGGTCGCCATGTTCAGAGCATTGAGGACCTTGGGACGGTTAACGGTGAGGTAGGCAATGGAGTTCTTCTTGTCAAAAAGAATGTTTTCGAAGTTCATAAATTCATCTCAAGGATGTAGAGAGACGCGCCCGCCAAAGATTTCTCCGCTCTTCTCGGTGCCTCCGTGTCTCAGCGGTGGAAGTCAATCCCCGTATTTTCAAAACTTGCCCGGCACTGGATTATTCGGATCGGCGTAGTCGTAAAACCCTTTGCCCGACTTGCGTCCGTACCAGCCGGCCATGACCAATCTCTTCAGCAACGGCGGCGATGCGAACCGCCGTTCTTTGAACTCGTCATACATCACATGCGTGATGTAGTAGGTGGTGTCGAGCCCGACAAAGTCCAACAGCGTGAACGGTCCCATAGGATACCCGCAACCCAGCTTCATGGCGTTGTCGATATCGGGGATGGAGCCGATACCTTCTTCATAGGCGCGAATCGCGTCCAATAAATACGGCACCAGCAGCCGGTTTACTATAAACCCGGTCTTGTCGCTGGTGCGTACAGGAACTTTGCCCAGCTTTTTCGAAAACTCGTAAGCCGCATCATAAACTTCGTCTGCGGTAGCGATCGTCTTGACCACTTCCACCAACTTCATCAGGGGCACGGGATTGAAGAAGTGCAGCCCGATAAACCGCTCCGGCCGCCTGGTCGCCGATAGCAACTCGGTTACTGAGATGGACGATGTATTGGTCGCGAAGATCGCGTCGTTCTTCACGATGTTGTCGATCGACGAGTACATCTTCTTCTTTTCCGGAACGCTCTCGATGATGGCTTCAATAACGATGTCGCAGTCCGCAAGATCTTTTTCGTTGGTCGTCCCCTTGAGCCGGCCGAGAATCTCCTGCTTCTGCTGCGCAGTGATGCCGCCCTTTTCCGGAGGCCGTTCGGCAAACTTTGACAACGACTTCTCGATGCCGGCAAAGCCCTTGTCGAGATACTTCTGCTCGACCTCAAGCACAGTGACATCGAATCCCGCCGTCGCACTGACCTGCGCGATCCCCGATCCCATCAACCCGCAACCCAGAACCCCAACCTTCTTTATGTCCATACGATTCCTTGCAAGCTTGTTTCAGCAGTCCGCACTCGATTAAGCAAAGCTCTCCACGATCATGGCAATCCCCTGACCACCGCCTATACACGCGGTCGCCAAACCGTATTTCTTCTTACGGCGTCTTAATTCGTGAAGCAAGGTGATGATCAACCGCGTACCCGTGGCGCCCAGGGGATGTCCCAGCGCGATTGCGCCGCCGTTCACATTTACCTTTTCGCGATCGAGGCCCAGTTCTTTTTCGACCGCCAGGTACTGCGCTGCGAAGGCTTCGTTAACTTCGATGAGGTCGATGTAATCCAGCGTCAGACCGGCTTTTTGCAGCGCGATCTTCGTGGCCGGAACGGGGCCGCGTCCCATGAGCTTTGGCTCCACGCCCGCGACTCCCCAGCCCACCAATCTACCCAGGGGCTGCAAGTTGCGCTTTTGCGCGCTCTCCAGCGACATCATGACCACAGCCGCGCCGCCATCCACGATACCGCTGGCGTTTCCGGCAGTTACCGTTCCGTTCTTGCCAAAGGCAGGCTTCAGCTTTGCCAGACCGTCCATCGTCGTTTGGGGACGCCGGTGATCGTCTTCTGTAAACGCCTCTCCTGTTGCTTCGCCCCGCCGGTCCTTCAATGGCACCGGCACGAGTTCCTCTTGCAGTCTTCCACCTTTGTAAGCGTCGTCAGCGCACTTCTGCGAACGCAGCGCAAACTCATCCTGCATCTCGCGAGTGATCCCCTGCTGCTCGCCGTACAACTCCGCGGTGTTGGCCATGTAGAGGCCGCAGTAGGTATCGAGCAGCGCCACCATCAGCGAGTCCTCCAGCTTGCCTTCGCCCAGCCCGAATCCCCAACGCGCGCCGCGAATCACGTGTGGTGCTTGCGACATCGATTCCATGCCGCCGGCTAACACCACATTCGCCTCGCCCAATTGGATCATCTGTGCTCCGCTCACAATGGCCTGCATTCCCGAACCGCACAGCCGATTCACTGTAAGCGCCGGTGTTTCGATGGGCAGCCCTGCCTTCAGCGCCACATGTCGCGCCCCGTAGAGCGCATCTCCCGACGTTTGCTGCGCGTTCCCGAAGACCGCGTGATCGAACTCCTTGGCCTCTACTCCGGCGCGTTCCATTGCTCCTTTGGCAGCAACGGCTGCCAGGTCCTGCGCCGTGAAGTCGCGCAGTTTGCCACCGTAGCGGCCCATGGGCGTACGGGCTCCACTGATAATTGCGATGTCACCTGGTTTCAGCATTGGGTCCCCTGCTCAGAAAACTTCGGCCATGAAAGCCAAACCCTTAAGTTTATCAGCGGACCTTGAACTTTGGCCACCGTGCGAATTGTTTCGTCGCACCCTTTCACTGGCCATTTCCAAGGTTTTTAAAATTACGAATTTCAGAATTCGCGGATGACTAATTTTGATGGCGACCTAACTTGAAGCCCACGCTGATGCAGCTTCTAACCCTGCGCACGATAGTCGTCACTACCTAAGACTCAGTTGAGACGAAGATCAGCGCAGTCGCTTTCGTTTGGCAAACAACAAGCCCAAGACTGCACCGAGAAGCAGGGTTCCGACCGTCTTTTTCCGGTCGTGAATCGGGACGAAGCGGGTCTCTCTGGCGCTGACTTCGAACACGCCGACCGGTACGGCACGAACTCCACCGCCTCCACCTCCGCCTTCGCCTTTGGGCCTCGTCTCTCCCATTCCACCCGTGCCTGCGCCCGCACCGAATCCGTAAGCGATTTTTGCCACGGGGATAATCGTCTTCTCGCCAGCAGTCACAGCGTCTCCGAAAACGCTTTTTACCTGGGCGCGGCTGGCAAGGTTCTCGTGCAAGGATTGCAATAGAGTCAAGCTGCTCATCGTAACCTCCTGGGGATCTGTTCGCTCGCAACCGAGTTGGTGAACGCGGGCTCCAGGCCCACCATCCGCAACACGCGCGGCGCCTAAGCCAATTGGTAGCTGCCGGATCCAGCCACTGTCATCACCCCAACAAACTAGATTCCGCGCGAGCGGTAACAGCTGATAAATAGTTTGCTCGTTGGAGACCATCTCTCGCGCACATCTCTCCATCCCAGCTCTCGTCACTCAGGACTGCTGAATGCGGCAGTAATCACGACAAACATCTCTCAATTCTCGACAGCTTTCACACGCAAAATTAGCCCTCGCACCGACATCACCCAGCGCGGCCATCGCATCTGAAGGTAGTCCGAAGCAACCGGGTACACCATCGACCAAGGTGCCGCCACGAACAGACCTGTCCTGAGCATCAGGATCAATACACCACATTAGCGCGGACTATGGACGAAGGTCATGGCCGCATCACTCATAATAGGAGGCTCATAGAATGTCGGGCTTAAAGTTCGATGACTTTGCTCCCAAAGTAATTTCTTCCAAGACGCATTCCATCATTGACTACATCCATGCAGGAGCGAATTTCGTTGCGGCAGCATTGTTCTACAAGCGCGGCAACTCCCGCGCGGGACATGCGGCTGCGGCACTGGGCGCCGGTGTGCTGATGAACGACCTGATGACAGATTATGAGTACGGGGTATTTCGCGCGTGGAGTTTCAAAACGCACGGAATTCTGGATTACGGAGTGGCAGCCACCAGCACGGCATTGCCCAAATTGCTCGACCTTGAAGATGGAGCGGCTGCTGCTTACTTCTACGCGCAGGGTGGCGGAGAAACGGTGATCGCAGGCATCTCCAATTACGAGGACAACTCAGGAGCCAGACGACAGCTGACGGCCGACGACAGACGCAACCCGGACCAATTAGCTGCTTAGGATCGGGCGTCAGGCTCATCCGCTGCACTGCATTGCGCTGGATGTCTAACGCCGCAAGACTTTCGTTTTGTACAACAACAACAGTGGGTTGGTCGTGACTGCCTGCCCCGAAATGCGAAGGAGTTGCTAAGTGAAAGATCGACAGCTTGAAGGACGCCGCATCGCTGTGCTCGCAGCCGATGGCTTCGAAAAAGTTGAATTGACCATTCCGGTAAAGGCGCTTCTTGTGGCCGGCGCTGACGTCGACATCGTCTCTCTCCGGCGGGGCGCCATTCGCGGCGTGAATCTACACGAACCCGCAAGCCGCGTACGTGTAACCAAAAGTCTGAAGGAAGCGGATCCTGCAGAATACGATGCTCTGCTTCTCCCGGGTGGGTTTATCAATCCGGACATGCTGAGACAATCCGCCGATGCTCGTGAATTCGTTCGCCATTTCGATCGGTCTGGTAAACCGATCGCCAGCCTCTGCCATGGTCCATGGGTGCTCGCATCAGCGGGACTCCTGAAAGGCAGGGTTGTGACCAGCTGGCCCGGAATTCGCGACGACATGGTTAACGCCGGTGCCACATGGCTCGACGAATCTCTGGTCGAGGATGGCAACCTGGTTACCAGTCGCGGCCCACAGGACTTAGTGCCTTTTGTTCGGGGGATCATCAAGCATTTTGCGGCAGGCGCTTCGATGCGCCGACACCCGCGAGTCAGCCGTTCGTCTCCGCAGGCGAGTGAACCGCCATCCGTGGTGCTCGGAGCCATGAAGTGGCTGCCCAAACCGTCGACCCGCACTGCACTTATCCTGGGCGGGATTGCTGCAGGGTTATACGCAGCCAGCAGCCAGGGCAGGTTCACCAAGTTGCAGAAGCAGGTTCGCCGCCTCGCAGCATAGGTTGGCCGTGGCATGTAAGCCTGCTAACGACGCTGGAGTAGCACGCGGCCGCGCGACTCGTAATGCCTCGTGTCTCGCGGCCGTAACCGCAGACGGAATCTCCCCCGTTGGCAGCTCAAGCTTTGCCGTCAGCTTGCGAACAGTTCTCGGGCGCATTCCGGGGTGTCTACACCGCTGAGACCTCGTTGCCTGGCGCGCCAACAACGCCAAAACTCCTCAAGGTGAGGCACTGCCACGAACAACGTCGTTGCTCCCATAATTAGGGCGATGTTTCGAATGGGGAGCGGGGGCTTTTTCAGACGCAGAGTAAAGTCGGGTTTCTCCCGGCCCAAGCCGAGCATCGCGCGGAATTGATCGGGGTGAAGGCAGACCAGAACCGCCCAGATGTCGAAGGGAATTGTTTCCATGAAAGTATGTGTGTGCTGTTCCCGTGCCGGTATCTTGCGTCGTGAAACCGTGTAGTTTACGTCCCACATTACCGTGAGCTGATGCAGAACCACACCCGCAGTTGATAGCGTGAACAGTCCTGCGTTGGCCTCAAGGAAGAGTGAAGCAAAAACGGGTACGCCGGCCTCCACCATCATCAGTTGGTGAGTGAGCGATTCTTGCACGCCGCTGGTGGTTTCGATTTTGGTCTGACGGTGCCACAGCCAATCCAGTGCGCCCACCACCATCCAAGCCGGCATGATGAAGTACATCATGTAGCGCTGGGCAGTCTCTTCGGCGACTCGGCGAGCGCCCGACCCGGAATGTCTCGGTCTTCCAAAAATTTTGCGCGAATTGCCGAGTGCCTTTCTAGCCACGCTAAGATTGCCTTTGCGGGCAGCAAGAAACAGCGCAGCGGACGCAAATCCCAGGACAGCAGCAGTAGATTTCTTCATGGCGGCACCTTCCCGGCCTACTCTCGCCGGGATTTCAGGCCTTCTTGGATGCCCGTGTAGCGCTGCCGTTGTCCGCGCAAGGGCCACCGTGGATGATGCTCATGGCCCGGGGAAGAACTGTTTCTTACCTGCCTAACCAGACCCAGGTTGTTGGCAAGTAGCCGCTGGCGGGTTCGCCACCCAAGGGCGCGGAGGGTTGCGATTCTCTTAGTGCGGGTGGGCTACCGACCGAGGCACCGCTCCGTCCGACAACTCCCCATCGTCTCCAGACTTAAGGACATTCCCTGCGCGGCGCCAACGGAGGCCGAGCCCAGCAATTCCATAGAGGGCCATGACCACGACCAGCAACGCTTTCATTCCGAACACCAGTGACAAGTTCTCGAGTAGTCCCCCAGCCACCGCGCCGAGCATATTTGCGCCCAACGCTGCGCTCGGGCTGCGTGTCACCCGGAATTCCGTGGCAAAAAGAATTCCGGCAAGGAATACCGGAATGGCAAAGATGACCGTGGCGATACTGCCAACGTAGGCAGCCGAGCCCTCGATCTGGTCAAAGGGAATAACATAGGCGACCAGAAGCCCGGCAAGCAGTGCAATAAGGACAGGGATCCGGGGGATGGATCGGGCGACATTCTCGACCACGTAATTCGCCAGCAGAAGTGCGCCTAACATGGCAGAAATCACGATTCCGTTCACCTGCCACGTGGTGCCGAAGAAAAGAGCCAGTCGGCTGATGACCTGCGTTTCGAGCAATAAAAATCCTGCGCCCATTGCAAAGAAGAATAATGATGGCGCCTGCCGGCGCGCTTCATCAATCTGCATATAGAGGCCGATGGCAAGAAGGATCACCAGCGCCCCTATCGAATAAAAAGTACGCGGTATCCAACGACCCTGTTGATAGAGATACGGCCAATCGTCGGTGGTGACTGGCACTTGCAGGTTGCCGTGTTCGATGGCGCGTGTTTCCGTAAACTTTGCCAGGCGGCTGTCAGACAGCAACGCGTCTTCCACCCTGGTCCCGGGTGAAATCACGAAACAGGTTGCCCCGGTGGAATAGGTGGAGTCCGCGAAGAAAACCACCGGAGGCTTACCAAAGGTCTCGGTCAACATCTTCCTCAACCGCCCACCCATCCACGGATGATTCACCTGGAATTTCACAAAAATGATGCCGTTTGGGTTGAGGTGGTTTTTGGCTTCGCGGAAGGACTCCTCTGTGTAAACGAAGTTGTCGATCCGCATGTTCGAGTAATCAGAGAACTGAGTATGGGAATCGAGCAAGCCGAAGAGAACTACATCGTACTTGCGAGTAGTCCGTTTCAGAAAAGCACGCGCGTCCGTGAGATGTACTGAAACGCGCGGCGAGGCGTAAGGGTGCTCGGGATGCTCGCGCTTGCCGAGTTCAAGAATCGCAGGATCGATTTCCACCGCATCGACTGAACTGCTGTTATGCCGCAAGGCCGCGGCGACATCGTTGCCCGTTCCCGACCCAACCACCAGCACGCTCGGCGAGGGAACCGCGAAGCGAAAGGCTAAGTTGTACGGATTCTCGTCTGCAGGTTCCTTAAGCAGTCTCGGATGGCGGGCCAAGTATTCCGGCGAAAGATTTACCGTTACTTGATAACCCGTATGGTTGACCGAAAGGACTGCTCCCCAGAAATCGCCGTCGGGCGTGAAGTAGCGGAGATACTGAACCTGCTGATAAGGAGTCCACAGCACAGTCGGAGGTGATGAGTTCTTGAAATAACTCTCGACGGGCATATGCAATAAGAGTACGAGCGGGACAATCAGAGTTCCTACCAAAACCCGGTCACGACGATTAGCTTGCAAAAGAGCGAAGCCAACCAACACCAGGCTCAGCCAAAACGACGGCGGCAACATCAAGCGGCTTACTTCGAGAAAACTCACAACGCCTATAAGACTTCCCAATAAGTTCCATGAGTACGCGACCAGCGGGCGCGGAGCCCGGTTCATTTGCCTGCTTACAATTTGCCCCAGTGGTACGAACACATAAACGATTAACAGGAAGAGGCAAGCGGCAAGAAGTGCTCCCACGAGGAAACGCGCCCAATTCCATTTATCGCCTGTCGCCCAGATTTCGACATCCGAGGCGGCTCCCAGGCTTTGTGACAGGTGCTCAAGAACCCCTCCATTATCGAGGGGCACACGCACGATCAAAACCAGTCCCAGGAACGACACGATGGCCGTGGACCAGCGGGTTGCGCGTCCAGCAAGCGCACAGCCCAAGCCGAAACCGACGAAACACAAGAGCAAGGCGAGGTTCTTGAAGTAAGCGAACACCCGGATCTCGACTGCGATCCAGCGGATGAACGCTAGTTCGGCGAACAAGGTCAGAAAACTAGCCAGCAGCAGCTGGAACAGGCTCCAGCGTTGTAGTGAGTTGATTTCGTCCTGGAAGAATGCTTTACCGCGTCGCTTGGCGACGACCATCACTCCCCGCGCAATCAACAAAGTCACGGCTGCAAGAACGAAATAAAGAATTCGGGATTTCGTGTATGCGGGCATTGGGGAGCGCCGCAAGCATACATGTCTTCAGCCTGGGAATAAAGGCAGTCGGACCTCACAGTATTTTGTCCCCTCTGCTGATGGAATCCGATGGAAGGTTTTACGAACTACGAGTCTCGCTGAATAATATTCGGATGAATGCCGCCGATTTTCGCCGGATCGCTTTGAGCCTGGAAGGTGCAGAGGAAGGCTCCCATATGGGTGCGCCTGATTTCCGCGTTGACGGAAGGATCTTCGCGACACTGGCGTCCGAGAGCGAAGGTTACGGAAACTTGATGCTCACCCCGGAGCAGCAGGCCGATTTCGTCAATGAACTGCCGCAAGTGTTTGTGCCGATTAAGGGGGGCTGGGGAAGAATGGGGATGACTCACATCGTTCTTGCGAAAGCCAGCGAAGACGTCCTCGCGGGGGCTCTGCGAGCCGCATGGAAGCTCAGGGTGAAAAAAAACTCGCGCGTCGGGAAGAAGACAAAAACGAGCGGAAAGAAGGGCCGCGGCAGATTCAAATTGGGGGAGTGAGTCTCATTTGAACTCCGGTATGCTGTGCGCGCCAGCAGGTTGTGTCTGGGTCTCTCTGATTCGCGCTGAGCCGGTCGACGAGTGCCGGTGACCAGAATGGGAGCGTCCACGTTCGTTTCTCTCAAACAAAGGGTTCTAGTTTGCCCAAGACGGTTGGTAGATATTCAGCAACCGTGGGGTGAATGTGCATTGCGCGCTGGATTACGGTATACGGAGCCTTCGCGTACATGACGTCCAACAGAACGTGAATGACTTCATCGCCCCCCGTCCCAAGAATCGCAGCGCCCAGAATCTGTTTTGTTTCCGCGTCAACACAGATTTTCATGAACCCTTGCGTTTCACTTTTTTCGTATGCCCTGCTCACCCGGACCATCGGATATTTCACAATGAGCGCCCGCTGCCCGGACTTCCTTATTTCTGCGTCGGTCATGCCGCAGCGCCCTAGCGGCGGATCTATGTACAGCGCATAGGCCTGGATCCGATCTGATACGCGGCGATGGTCTTGGTTGAAGAGATTGTCCGCGACAATCTCGCCGTCATTAAAGGAAGTGTGCGTAAACGCACCGCGACCGTTGCAATCGCCTAGCGCCCAGATGCCGGGCACATTGGTTCGCAATTCATCGTCAACCGTGATGTATCCGCGCTGATCGGTAGCAACCCCGGCCTTGTCGAGACCCAGGTCGCTTGTGTTGGGGATGCGTCCTACCGCGAGAAGAACATGCGTACCGAATACCTCTGGTGCACCTTCCTCACAGTCCACATGGACCGCGACACCTCGTTCATGTTTAGCTAACGAGATACATTTCGCATTCAGCCGGATGTGTATCGCCTCCGCCTCCAGGATTTCACGCACGGCTTCGGAACAATCCTGGTCTTCGCGTCCAATCAGGAACGGTCCCATCTCCACAACGGTAACTTCGCTGCCGAAGCGGCGATACATCTGAGCGAATTCCAACCCGACATAACTTCCGCCGACAACTACCAGATGCTCCGGCAAAAAGTCGATATCCATCATTGACGAGTTTGTGAGAAACGGGACCTCGTGAATGCCCGGCATCTCCGGAACAACAGCGCGTCCACCGACGTTGATATAAATCTTGTCGGCTTGAAGCACTTCCTCGTTGACCACCACCGTGTTCGATGACTGAAAACGGGCGTGGCCCTGAATGACCGTACAGTTCTTCAATCCGCGCAACCACTCCTCTATACCCTTGTTCGACCGTCCGGACACTGCATCCTTGCGCGCTTTGACGCGTTTCATATCTACGCGCACATCACCGTTCACCCTGAAACCGTATTCATCGCCTCGGCGAGCAACATGAGCCGCGTAGGCGCTGGCGACCATCGTCTTCGTCGGGATGCAACCCGTATTCACACAGGTGCCACCGAATTTCTGACGTTCAATTATGGCCACCGTCTTGCCCGCGGCGGAAAATCGTGCCGCCAGGGGCGGGCCTGCCTGGCCCGTCCCAATGATGATGGCGTCGAAACGCTTCATGCAGCTAGTGCGCCCTCGATGTTGAGCTTCGCCTGGTTGGCAGCCTCTTCGGGCGTCTTGCCGTTCTGACGAGCGACCATATAGGCCGCGTACCACCCCGACCAGTGGTGCTTCGGAGCCGTCGCTTCATACTTGCCATGATGTTCCTCTGTTTCTCGCAACAGCTCCGTCATCGACGCAACGTCAAAATTGCTGACCCCTCGTCCCGCCAGCCGTGCCGTAATTTCCTGCAATAGCCAACCGTTGCCGTCCGGATCGCGGAACGAGGCGAACGAGGAGTAACTGGTATGCGCGGGGTCCGGACCGCTGGCCCGAAGACGTCCAAACAAATAAGGCTCATCACTGCCACTGTGCACGTTGCTGCCGTGGAATACTTCGCTGACTTCAATGCCGCGACCGAGCAGGTCTTTCCGGGCGGACTCAATATCAGAGACGGCCAGGTACAACCCCTGAGTAGAGCCAGGCGCTGCCGTGGTGACGTTCTTGCCGAAGATTACCGAGCATCCGGAGCCGGGCGGTGTGAACTGGACTCCACGCCAGTCGTTGCCAGCGGTGAAATCGGCGTCGAGCCGCCAACCCAGTCTGGAGTAGAACTCTTTCGCGCGGTCCACGTCCGAAACCGGGATGATGACCACCTCAAGCTTCATGTCGACTGGCGCGGCGTTCGCGTGCGTCGTTGCTTCATTCTTGCGGATTGCATTCACAGTTGCCATTTTGTCCTCCTTATATCCATTCCTATTAGCCCGAGAGTCAGATTTGCCCTTTGACGGCTGAACGTCATCAAATCCGCAGCGTTCATGCATGAAGACCCGACAGGGTTTTACTCCATGAGTGCCGATGCGGCTTGCGCTTCACGCTCAAATCGACTGAGCGCCTGCGGATTCCGGGATACCTCGTCAGGAAGAAACTTAAGCGCGACGAAACGATGCAGCCGGGTG
>JBLNFC010000151.1:0-6056 GCA_050263355.1 Acidobacteriota bacterium | reverse complement strand
GGACGGGAGCGGGTCGTTGCGGGCTTTCTTCAACGTCTGTCGCCATCGCGGTACACGCATCTGCGCCGGGGCTGAAGGACATTTTGCTGGACGGATCCAGTGCGGCTATCACGGTTGGACCTATGGGCTAGACGGGAACCTTATAGGAGCTCCCCACATGGAGGATGGCTTCTGTCGCGCAGACTATCCTCTAAATCGGATTCACGCCGATGTATGGGACGGCCACATTTTCATCAATCTCAGCCCAGAGCCGACGCCGCTTGCGATCCAGTTGGAAGATCTGCCTGAGAAGTTTGCTGCCTGGCGGATGGCTGAGCTGTGTACGTATCGGCGCATCGAATATCATGTCAAGGCTAACTGGAAGCTCATCATGCTTAACTACAACGAGTGCCTGCACTGTCCCATTTTGCATCCGGCGCTCAGTGCGGTATCGGATTACCTTTCCGGTGAAAATGACCCACCGCATCGCGGATACATCGGCGGCTCAATGGATTTTCAAGGTGGCGCCCAGACCATGAGCAAAGATGGTCGGCTCCGCCGCGATTACTTGCCAGGACTTAACGCGGAGCAGCGCAAAAAGGTGTATTACTTTTCCGTTTTTCCCAATCTGCTGTTAAGCCTGCATCCGGACTATGTGATGGCGCATACCCTATGGCCGCGATCCGTAGATCGCACCGACATTATCTGCGAATGGCACTTCGATCCTGGCGAGATGGCAAAAGCGAATTTTCAAGGCGACGACGCGGTCGAGTTTTGGGATAGCACGAACCGTGAGGACTGGGGGATTTCCGAGCTGTCGCAGGCGGGAATCAAGTCTCGCGCTTACAAACCCGGCCCCTATTCCCGTTGCGAGTCGTTACCACGCGCCTTTGACGAGATGGTGCTGGATCGTGAAAAGCGGGAACGTAACCGATAGTCTTCCTACATTCGCAGTTCCGAGCGACACGCTCTTGCAAAGTAAGATGTGCTGCTGACATGACACTATTTGATCGTAAACGTCATCGCGTTGGAAGTCTCGGCCATCGTTCCACCGCCGTACTGACCACCCGGAGTGCCTGGATTCGTTACGGTAACCGACACAGTGCCGGCGGTGGTAATCATTGACGCTGGAATGGCAGTCATCAGCTGTTTTCCTGTAACAAATGTTGTGGACGGGGTTGCGCTGCCCCAATTCACCACAGAATTGCCTGCGAAGTTGCTGCCATTGACTGTGAGCGTGAACCCCGGTGCTCCTGCAGTTACGGTGTTCGGCGCGAGTTGCGCAATTGCAGGTACGGCGCCCGGCTGAGGAGGCGTGACTTTAGTGGACGAACCGTATCCGCCGCATCCCACAGCTAAGACCGTGAGCCAAAGCACAGAAATAATCTTCATAACTCCCTCCCCTTTTCACAATCCTGCTAAGACGTAAATGGTCACCCCTTGCAGGCATGGCAGAAGATGCGCCAGGATCAAGGGCGGCGGAACAAGCTACTGTTTCGGTACACGCAATTCCGCCACGCAAAAATAGCGTGCCCGCAATAGCAATTTGTCTTAGGCGCGTCTCGGGTTTGTAAAATCCTTGTCAGCGCCAGCGTTCCTGGCTGACGAGTGGAGCCCAAGAAGGCGGGAGTGTCCGCGAGGTTGTTCGATGGGCAGATTAGTTCTTGCTACAAGACTGCGTGGAGGGAAGCCGATTGGCGGCGGCTAAGCCCGGGTAGATCTGAGAATCCAATTTTTTGGGCCTCTCGCGCCGCAAATTCCCGGAGTGAGACCTCTCGGTCAGCGGCGAGGCGAGGCGGAGCATATCCCGCCAGGAGTTCGTTTACCCGGAATCGAGCGCGAGCCAGGATGTTGTCATTGCCGTTTCCGGTGCCCGCACCACGGTCAATAATGCTGGAGGGGAAGTGTTGTTCGCGGCGAAACAGCGCGCGAGTCTCTTTCAGTTTCAGAAAATCACCCTGCAAACCTGCTTGGGCAAACATTCCGGTCGCCAGGGTTTCTGTGAGCGGCTCGATACCACCGATCAAGCGTTGCGCTGAGGCAATCGCTTCGGCGTCGATAACCAACTTCTCTATGCTGTGACACGCCAGAAAGTCCAGCATGCCAGCGCCGGAGATCATGTTGATGCCAGCCAGTGCGCCCAGGACGGCGGAGAT
Source organism: Acidobacteriota bacterium (assembly GCA_050263355.1). Taxonomy (GTDB): domain Bacteria; phylum Acidobacteriota; class Terriglobia; order Terriglobales; family Acidobacteriaceae; genus Gp1-AA122. The sequence continues at coordinate 3,921 of JBLNFC010000151.1, read as the reverse complement.
ACCACTCTCTGACTCAGATTGCGCGTCCACGACTTTCGAGTCTCCAGCAACCAAGTAGGCGTGAGTAGGTAGTCCTAGAGATTTCCCAACTTGAGAGCAGGCCAGATCGAGCATGACAGTTTCGATGGCGCCCATCGGAGTGTTACCGGTACGCATGTCGAAGATGGCCGGCGCGCCTCCCCAGACCACGGGTGATCCGGACGCGGCCAGTTGATGGATCGTGATCCCGCTGATGCACTCGGCCGCATGCTGAACCACGGAACCTGCCAGGGTTACCGGCGCTGTCGCTCCCGCGAGGGGCATGGATACGATTTCCGCGGGCACGCCGGCCCGGGCGAGATCGACCATATTGTGGCACGCAAAGTCCGACCAGTTCAGAGGTGGCGATGGACACACATCAAAGATAGCTCTTGGTCGTTGGCGCAGAGCATCGGGCGCACCAGCCTCGATCGAGAGCAGTTCCACCATTGTTTGCAGGCTTGCGGCTGAAAAGGCGCCGGTGACAACTGGCTTCTCGGAATGCCACAAAACCAGCAGCAGGCGGTACCAGTCGCCTATTTCAGTAGGCACGTCGTGGCATACCATCGCCGTGGACTGGGCAGCAAACTGCGGCAACTGTTCCGCCACTTGTACCAAACGAATTAGATCGGCCGACTGTGCTGGGCGGGGAGTCTGGGTCTCCGCGTCCAAAATGTTCAGGCAGGAGGAACCGGGATCATAGTGCACATGATCGCCGCCATAGCACACGGCGCGGTCGCCGGCCCGATTGTACAAATGGAACTCGCGGGGCGCGGTTGCGAGCGCTTTGCGGGCCAGCCACTCCGGAATATGCGCCACGCCGTTGTCGACCCGTGCCCCGGCCGACGCGAGCAGGTCGAAGACGCAAGGGGCGACGCGGACTCCGGGCGTCTCAAGGAGCTGGAAAGCTTCCGTGAGGATGCGCTCAATCAGGCCGTCATCGAGGAGGTGAAGCTTCGGTCTCATGGGGCCTCCCCGGTGGCAACGCATGTCGGCTTGCGCTCCATCAGGCTGCGTGCGAGGGCAACGGAGCTGACTGCGTCCTTGGCGTATCCATCCGCACCAATTTCCGCCGCCCAGGTACGGGTTACAGGGGCGCCACCGACTATGACCTTGACCTGGGACCGCAATCCCACTCTCTCCAGTGCCTCAATCACGGTTTTCTGGTTGCGCATGGTGGTGGTGAGCAGGGCGGAGACCCCCACGATATCGGCATGGAGTTCCCGTGCCTTGGCGGCGAAAGTCTCGCCTGCGACATCCACGCCCAGGTCAAATACGCGAAATCCATTTGCCGAGAGCAAAGTACCGACCAAGGCTTTCCCAATCTCGTGGATATCGCCCCTGGTGGTTCCGAGCACGACGGTTCCGGCGACCGGGCGCGTTGTCCCCAGCCGCTTTAACTCCGGCTCGATCACTTCCAAGGCGGCCCGCATAGCCTCGGCCGAGGCCATCATGTCGGGCAAAAACATGTTGTGCTGCGCGAATTGCTCGCCGACGGAATGCATACCCGGCACATAGCCGTTGTTGATGGCGTCGAGGGGCAGTATGCCGATCTCCAGCGCCTCGCGGGCGAGTCGGGCAGCGGTCTCGGGAGCTCCGTCAACGATGCTTTGCCGCATATCCTGGAAGGCTTGCTGGGACATAAAGGTATCCATCCAATTGATTGGAAACGTCCTCACGCACAGCTGTCAGTGATTTGGGTCACCACCGGGGTGTTCGGCACCGTATCGCACTGCGTGCTAAAATCGAGATATTCCTACCATGTTGCCTGAGCTTCAGAACTTACTCGAACTGCAGAAGGCCGATCAGCAAATCCTGCGTCTGAACGAGGAAATCGCCGCGCTTCCTAAGCGGGTGGCCGCCATCGAGGCAAAATTGGCTGGGACTAAGGCGGTGCTGGAAAACGCGAAGACGGCGGTTAAGGCGGATGACGCCGCCAAGCGCAAGTACGAGTCGACCATCAAGGATCTTCAGCAAAAGATCTCGAAATACCGCGACCAGATGCTGGACGTGAAGACCAATGAGCAATACAAGGCGCTGCAGCAGGAAATCAACTTCGCGGAGAAGGAAATCCAGGGCGGGGAAGACAAGATCCTCGAACTGATGCTGAACGCCGACACTCGAGATAAGCAAGTAAAGATTGCGGAAGCCGAACTCAAGGCCGAGACTGCCGAAATCGAAAAAGAAAAGAACGAGGCGAGAGAGCGTACCGCGGAAGATGAGAAGCTGCTGGCCGAGTGGAATGGTAAGCGGAATCAGTTTCGCGGCGGGATACCCGATGACCTGCTTCGTCATTACGATCGGGTAGTGAAGCTGCGGAAGACGGGGCTTTCGGAGGTCCGAGACCAGAAGTGCATGGCATGCCAGGTCATGCTTCGTCCGCAGACCTACAACGAGGTGCGCAGCGGAACAAGTGTGATCATCTGCGACTCGTGCCAACGCATCCTGTATTTCGATCCGGCGACCGAGATTGTGACCGAGAAGCTGAGTCCGGAAGCACGCCGGCGGCACCGTCCTAAGGACGATTCCGCCCAGGCCTGGTTTTATCGCACGGAATACGGAGAGCATGGCGAGGTTCTACTGGCTTTTGTGAACAGCCGTGGGCGCTCGACGCGGAGAATTTACGATTTCAATACGGGCCGGCAGATCGGCGATATTTTGGAGCGCGAGGGGGAGTATCGGCTCGCATTTCCCGAGGATATGTCCGGGGACTATGTTCGGCTGAATGGCAGTTGGAACCATGACGAAGTGGAGAGTTGGGGCGAAGAAATGCCTATGAGGGCGCTGGACTCTCTCCACGCTGACTTACAGGCGGCGCGAGCGGAATCCGCAAAACATTCTGAACACCACGAACAAGCAGAAGCACATCCGGCAGCCAGCTAGTGGAATTTACGATCGTCGATTTAGGATTTTCGATTGAAGTTCTTTCGAGCTGCACTCTTCATCTGCCCTAATCTTCTTCACCTATTGCAGGTAAGTTAGCGGAAGCTGGCGCTGCGGAACTTCTGGCGGAAGTCCTGACCATCCAGCTTGATAATGCGGCACATCTCATGCAGCCGCGAGCGCATGCGTTCGCCGATGCGATCCCCCAGAGTTTCCCGCCGCATGACCTTCTGAGCGCGGCCGAACTCTGACGCCGGATTCGCATATGGGTCTTGTCCGGCGTCGTCGGGATAATTCGTAGTGATAATGGTGGTGCGATTGTCGTTATAGCGCGTGTTGAGGATCAGGCTGACCGTGTCCCAGACCCATTCCGTGGGTTTTACCGCTCCCAACTCATCGAGAACCAGCACCTCGCTATCGAAGACGGGGCGAAGCACTTCGAGCTCGGTGGCCTTCACCGACTCATTGTAGGAGTTCTGAATCTGTTTGAGCAGTTCGCGGTAGTCGTAGAAAAGGCAGGCAATGCCCTTCTTGAGAATCAGTTCCTTCATGATTCCTACAGCGAGGTGAGTTTTACCGACCCCGACCGGGCCAATCAGCAAAAGTCCCGTGCTCTCGACCGGGTATTGCTCGACGAACATGCGAACCTCAAGCAAGGCCTTCTCTTGCGTGGAGTGTGCGCCCTCATAGCGTGTATCGAACTCTGTAAGTTCGCAGTGCTCGTAGCGCTTAGGAATTCGAGCGCATGTGAGCAAGGCATGAGAGCGGGCCCGGAGGCGGCAATCGCAGCGGGCAACCCGTGGCTCGCGCTCCGAGGATACCGTCTTCCATCCTGTACCCTCGCAAATGGGACAAATATCCGCAGACACCTTCATGGCTAGCCGAACTTCTCCTGTCCTTTGACTCTGCACCTTCAGCCGGAGACTGCGCAAGTGGAAAAGCCGGTGCTGCTGTGTACATCCTGTGAAGGAAAGGTGAGGCCTGTGGAGACTAGAGGAAATCAGGCGCGAAGGGCAGTTC
>JBLNFC010000150.1:0-8190 GCA_050263355.1 Acidobacteriota bacterium | reverse complement strand
ACCAAGACAGAGATCAAGGAAGCGGTGCAGGCCATCTTCAAAGTGAAAGTGGATTCGGTGCGCACGGCGAATTTTCCCGGCAAAGAGCGCCGTCGGGGACGTTTCGCGGGATACCGTCCGGATTGGAAGAAGGCATACGTTCGACTGAAGTCCGGCGAAAAAATGCCGGAGTACGCGCAGAATTTGTAGTCGCTAGTCATTGGTCGTTGGTCGTTAGCAACAGCAAACTGCGAACGATCAAAGGCCAACAAGCAAGGGCAGTTTTGAGAGCTGAATTATGGCAATAAAGACATATAGACCGACAACCCAGACGCTGCGTTATCGGACCACGCTGGTGAACGATGACATCACGACCAAGCAGCCGCACAAGCCGCTGCTGGAACCGAAGCAGCGCACCGGCGGACGCCGCAACAGTGGCGACATCACTTTGTGGCACCGCGGTGGCGGGCACAAGCGCAAGCTGCGCATCGTCGACTTCAAGCGCGACAAGACTGGCATTCCAGCGACCGTGGTTTCGATTGAATACGATCCGAACCGCTCCTCGCGTATCGCGTTGCTGGCTTATGCCGATGGCGAGAAGCGCTACATCCTGCAACCGGCGGGATTGAAAGTGGGCACAAAGATCGTCAGCGGCCCCGATGCCGACATCCTGGTAGGCAATGCGTTGCCATTGCGCAACGTTCCTCCCGGGACGACGGTGCACAACATTGAGCTGCGTCCGGGAAAGGGCGCGCAGATGGTGCGCTCGGCCGGTGGTGCAGCGCAGTTGGTGGCCAAGGAAGGCGATTACGCGCTCATCAAGTTGCCTTCGGGCGAGACCCGCAAAGTTCTGCAGGATTGCATGGCGACGATCGGGCAGGTCGGCAACGTGGACCACGAGAATGTCACCATCGGAAAGGCTGGCCGTACGCGGTGGTTGGGCCGGCGCCCTGTAAACCGCGGCGTGTCGATGAATCCGGTCGATCACCCGCATGGTGGTGGTGAGGGCAAAACATCTGGCGGACGTCATCCGGTTACGCCGTGGGGTCAGCCAACGCGCGGCTACAAGACGCGCAACAACAAGCGGACGGACGCGTTCATCGTGAACCGTCGCGGCAAAAAGTAGGACTGAGAATTTATGGCACGTTCGACAAAAAAAGGCGCGTACGTAGACGGATACCTGATGACGCGGGTGGAAGGCATGAATGCCCGCAACGAAAAGAAGGTGCTGCGCACCTGGTCGCGGCGCTCCACCGTGGTGCCTGAGATGGTGGGTCACACCATCGCTGTGCACAACGGCAAGAAATTCATTCCGGTGTATGTCACCGAGAACATGGTGGGCCACAAGCTGGGCGAGTTCGCTTTCACGCGCACCTTCAAGGGTCACTCCATGAAGGCAGCGACGGAAGTTGCGGCCAGACCGGCGGGCGTGCCGGGCGGACCAGGAGCTCCGTCTGCGGCGGCGGGAGCGGCACCAGCGGCTCCAGCAGCGCCGAAATCGTAAGGGCGGCTAGCGCTGCGGAATTGAAGAGTACGAAGAGAAAACAATATGGAATTCAGAGCGGAAGCACGGTACATGCGAGTTTCGCCGCAGAAGGCGCGGCTGGTGCTGGACCTGATCAAGGGACGCCGCGTGGAAGATGCGCTCAACACGCTGATGTTCACCAAGAAGCGTGTGGCGCCCACGATTGAGAAGCTGCTGCGTTCAGCTCTCGAGAACGCGAACTATTTCAGCACCGAGAAGGGCGAAGATGTCGACGTCGATAATCTTTATGTGAAGCGGGCCGTCGCCAACGATGGGCCGCGCATGAAGCGCATTCGTCCGGCTCCGATGGGGCGCGCTTATCGCTACGTGCGCCGTATTTCGCATATCGAGATCGCATTGGCGGAGCGGAACCGGAACGGCAGCGCGAACGTCGCGACCGTAGTGGGAGCGGAACAGAAATCGGCTAAGGCGCCGGCGAAGGCTGCGGGCAAGAAACCGGCAAAGAAGAAAACGGCCGGTAAGAAAAAGAAGACTGCTGGAGCGAGATAGAGAGAGAGCCGTCAGTCGTCGGTCTTCAGTCTCTGGATCGTTGACCGACAAAAAGCTGCCGACTCAGGACTGACGACCGAAGACTGGTTGTTTTGGAGATACGATGGGACAAAAAGTTCATCCTTACGGATTTCGGCTTGGATACACGAAGCCCTGGAAGTCGCGCTGGTTTGTGGAGCGCGATTACGACAAGCTGCTGCTCGAAGACGTCAAGCTGAAGAACGAGCTGAAGGACAAGCTGAAGTCAGCAGGCGTGAGCTCAATTGAGGTTGAGCGCCCGGGCAACAAGCTGCGCATCATCATCAAGACAGCGCGGCCGGGGATCATCATCGGACGCAAAGGCGCCGAAATCGACAAGCTCAAGCAGGAGCTGCAGAAGCGCACGAACCGCGAGGTGTACATCGATATCCAGGAGGTACACAAGCCTGAGCTCGATGCGCAGCTGGTGTCGGAGTCGATCGCGCTGCAACTGGAGAAGCGCGTAGGTTTCCGGCGCGCGATGCGTAAGGCCGTTGATTCGGCGTTGCGCTTCGGCTGCAAGGGAATCAAGGTGCGCGTGAGCGGACGCTTAAACGGCAACGAAATCGCGCGCTCCGAGTGGTATTTGCAAGGCCGCTTGCCGCTGCACACGTTACGCGCGGACATCGAATACGGATTTACCGAGGCGCGCACCACGTACGGCGTCATCGGCGTGAAAGTTTGGATTTATCGCGGCGAGATTCTGGCGCAGAAGAAGCGCGAATCGTTGCCGGCAGCAGTTCCCTCCGGCGCCTTTTAGCTGGCGACTGAGGACCGACGACTGAGGACTAGTTTTTATGTTGATGCCAAAGAAAGTTAAGTACCGCAAGCAGCAGCGCGGACGCATGGCTGGAAAGGCGTGGCGCGGTTCCGAGCTGGCCTTCGGGCAGTACGGGCTGAAGGTGCTGGAACCGGGCTGGATCAGCGACCGCCAGATTGAAGCGAGCCGCGTGGCGATCACGCGTTTCATCAAGCGTGGCGGAAAAGTATGGATCCGTCTTTTCCCGGACAAGCCGGTCACGAAGAAGCCGGCCGAAACCCGTATGGGCAAGGGCAAGGGCGCTCCGGATCATTGGGTGGCGGTGGTGCGTCCGGGGAAGATCCTGTTCGAGATGGAAGGCGTGAGTGTGGCGGACGCGCAGGAAGCGATGCGTCTGGCTTCGCACAAGCTTCCGCTGCGGACGAGGTTTGTGAAGCGGGAAGTAACGCATTGAGAGCAGATTCCTCACCGCTAAAGCGGTTCGGAATGACAAAAAGAGAAATCATGAAGGCAGAAAAGATTCGCAACCAGACCGACGCTGAGCTTAAGCACCAGGAGCGCGATCTTGCCGATCAGCTCTTCAAGCTGAAGTTCCAGATGAACATGGGACAGACCGAGAGCTTGAAGAAGATTCGCGGGCTGCGCCGAGACATCGCGCGAGTAAAGACGGTGCTGCGCGAGCAGGAACTGGCGGCTCAGAAAACGGAGAAGAAGTAGCTATGGCCGAAGCGACGGAAAAGAAGGCCGGACGGCAGAAGCAGGTTGTGGGCGTAGTTACCTCCAACCGGATGAACAAGACCATCGTGGTCAAGGTGACCCGCACCAAGGCGCATGGTTTCTACGGGCGCGTGGTCTCGCACGATAAAAAGTTCTACGCTCACGATGAGCAGAACACGGCACAGATCGGCGATGTGGTGCGTCTGGAAGAGACGCGTCCGCTGTCGAAGCTGAAGCGTTGGCGCCTGAAAGAAATTGTTCGTAAGACCGCGCTGGCGCCGGAAGCACTCGCCAACGTGGATACGACTGAAGCCGCCCGCTAAGCAGCGCGGCATACAGGAGACTGACTATGGCTGTGATGATGAGAACCATGCTCGAGGTCGCCGATAACTCTGGCGCTCGCAAGCTGCAGATGATCCTGCCCCTTGGCGGCTCCACAGGTCTGCGCGCTGGTCTGGGCGATGTGATCACGGCCAGCGTGAAGGAAGCTTCTCCAGACGGGCAGGTGCAGAAGGGCAAGGTGGTGAAAGCAGTAATCGTGCGAACGCGCAAGGAGCACCGCCGCCGGGATGGAACTTATATCCGCTTCGATCAGAACGCTGCCGTGCTGATCAACGATGCCGGTGAGCCGGTCGGCACCCGCGTATTTGGACCGGTAGCCCGCGAGTTACGCGAACGGAAGTTTCTGAAGATCGTGTCGCTGGCTCCGGAAGTGTTGTAGAGAAGTTTCAAGGTTGAAGGTTCGAATATTTGACAAGGGTTGGCAATGGCACATAGAGCGACAGCACATGTAAGAGCGGAACATAAGAGGGTCGATATCCGGCGCAACGACACCGTGAAGGTGATTACCGGGCGCGACAAGGGTAAAGAGGGTCGCGTCCTGCGCGTGTTTCCGGGCGATGCGAAAGTCTTGGTTGAGCACGTGATGATGGTAAAGAAACACGTGCGACCGAATCCGCAGCGCAACGTGAAGGGCGGAATCGCGGAGCAGGAGAGCCGGATTGCGCTTTCAAACGTGCAGCTGGTTTGTCCGACGTGCGGCCCAGTCCGCATCGGACACGAAATGCGCGGCGATCGCAAAGTGAGAGTCTGCAAAAAGTGCGGAACTACACTGGACAAGTAGCGACTTGTACTCACGAACCGGTAACGCAAGCTGAGAGCTGCAACCCGAAACCGTGAGAGAAGGTAATCAGAGAAATGGCTAAAGAAAAACCAAAAGAGCAGAAGGGCAAAAAAGGTCAGCAGGCGCCGGCAGTCGAAGAGAAGTCGGCCGGGCGTCCCCGGCACAGCTCGAAAGAGCGCCCACGACTGAAAGAGCGCTTCGGCAAGGAAGTCGCTCCGGCGCTGATGAAGGAATTCGACCTCAAGAATCCCATGGCGGTTCCGCACCTGCACAAGATCGTCGTCAACATGGGTGTAGGCGAAGCGACGCAGAACGCCAAAGTGCTCGATCCCGCGGTCAACGAACTGGGGCAGATTACCGGGCAGAAGCCGGTGGTCACGCGCGCGAAGAAGTCCATTGCGGCTTTCAAGGTCCGCGAGGGGATGCCGATTGGCGCGATGGTCACGCTGCGCGGGGATCGCATGTACGAGTTTTTCGATCGGTTGGTCAATGTTGTTCTGCCGCGTGTACGCGATTTTCGTGGAGTTTCGACGAAGTCGTTCGATGGACGCGGCAATTACACGCTGGGCCTGCACGATCAATTGATCTTCCCGGAAATTGATTACGCGAAGGTCGACAAGATGAAGGGAATGAACGTCACTATTGTGACCACGGCGCGAAGCGACGATCAGGCAAGGGCATTGCTGAAGCATTTAGGAATGCCGTTCCGAGCATGAGATTCAAGTTTCAGGTTTCAAGTTTCGAGAAGGAATAAATGGCAACCACAGCAAAGAGAGTAAAAGACGCGAAGAAGCCCAAGTTTTCCACGCGCAAGCACAACCGCTGCAAGATCTGCGGAAGGCCGCGCGCCTACCTGCGCAAGTTCGGCATCTGCCGCTTGTGTTTCCGTGGGCTCGCGCTGCGGGGTGAGATTCCCGGGGTTTCGAAGTCGTCGTGGTAGAAATTGGCCGAGTTGTTGGTCGTTAGTCCTTGGTCAAAGATGGGCAATCTTCGCGGATGAGCGAGTTGTTCGATATGCGGAAGACAAACGACGAACGACCAAGGACCAGAAAGAAGCTGCTGCAGGTTCTCCGGGACACAGGGAGCGAACGAGCAGCTTGAGGAGAAGCAAACGATGAGGCTGACCGATCCGGTCGCAGATATGCTGACGCGAATCCGCAATGCGGGTTCGTCGCGGCACCAGAAAGTCGATATTCCCGCTTCCAAGCTGAAGCTGGAGATTGCCCGCATCCTGAAAGAGGAAGGGTATATCGCCAACTTCAAGGCTACGGAAGAAGAAGGCCGCAAAGTTCTGCGCGTCTATTTGAAGTATGGCAACAACAACGAGGCGGCGATCTCGAATGTAGAGCGCGTGTCGCGCCCGGGTTGCCGCGTGTACGTGCGGCGCACCGAGATTCCGCGCGTGCTGGGCGGGATGGGTATCAACATCCTGACCACCCCCCAGGGCGTGATGACGGGGCGGCAGGCGCGAAAGCAGGGTGTAGGCGGCGAAGTGCTTTGCCAGATTTGGTGAAGCAGAAGTCGTTGGGCGCTGGTCTTCGCCCCTGGCGGGTGAGAAAAAACCAGATTCTTCGCTCCGCTCAGAATGACAACTTTGAAATTGCGCAGAATGACACGCTAGGATTAATGACAAACTTAAGATTGAAGAGCTGAACTTATGTCACGAATTGGAAAAAAGCCGATCGAGCTCCCCAAAGGAGTGACCGTCAAGATTGAAGGCAATACGGTTGCCGTGCAGGGGCCAAAGGGCAAGCTGGATACGCCACTTCCGCGCGGTATCAAGGTGGAGCAGAAGGACGGGCACCTGGTAGCGATCCGCGAGAACGATTCGCAGGCTGCGGTGCACGGACTGGCTCGTGCTCTGGTCAACAATGCCGTCGAGGGCGTCACCAAGGGATGGACGCGGGAACTGGAAATCGTCGGCATCGGTTACCGCGCCGAGATGAAGGGCAAGAGCACGGTGGTGTTTAACCTTGGCTATTCGCATCCGATCGAGTATCCGCTGCCGACGGGCATAGAGGTCGCGGTGGATCCAAAGCAGACGAAGCTGACTCTGACCGGAATCGATCGCCAGAAGGTGGGACAAGTTGCCGCCGAGATGCGCGGGCTGCGGCCGCCCGACCCATACAAGAACAAGGGCGTACGTTATGCCGGCGAGCGCCTGAAGAAGAAGGTTGGAAAGACCGGAGCAAAGTAAAGTGATCGCGTTTGCCGGGTCTCTCTGAGCCCGACGCGATCATCCCGAGCCCGGCGATTGGTCGTTGGTGTTAGCGAAACGGAACGATATAGAGATTCGCCAAAGATTCCCCGTGGGTTTGCAATTGGCCGATGACCAACGGCAAACGACGAAGGACTGGCAGCCCGGTATAGAAATCCGGGGTTAGAGAGAAGAAGAAATGTTCAACAAGTCAGGAAAGAACGAAACACGGCAGCGGGTGCATGATCGCATCCGCAAGAAAGTTATGGGCACGGCGGAGCGGCCGCGTCTGAACGTGTATCGATCGCTGAACCACATGTATGTGCAGCTGATCGACGACCACAAGGGACAGACCCTGGTTTCGGCGAGCACCGCCGAAGGCAAAAAGGGTGAGCGCCGCACGGGCGGCAACGTCGCATCTGCAAAAGACGTGGGCAAGAAAATCGCCCAGCTGGCTAAGGCGAAGGGAATCGAGAAAGTGGTATTCGATCGCGGCGGGTACATTTATCACGGGCGCGTAAAGGCGCTGGCCGATGCCGCGCGTGAAGGCGGCCTGCAGTTCTAGGGTGGAGTGGTGGCTCTGTTCAAGTGCAAGACTGGTTCAGAGACCAGTTTCCACACGAGACCCGCAAGAGAAAAAGGAAACGAGAGTTAAATGCCAACAGTTACTAAGAAGCTCGATGCTGGACAGTACCAGCTAAAAGACCAAGTGGTTGCGATCAACCGCGTCACCAAGGTGGTGAAGGGCGGAAAGAATCTTTCATTCGCCGCGCTCGTGGTGGTAGGAGATCCCAGCGCCGCGGTCGTAGGTTACGGATCGGGCAAGGCGAAAGAAGTTCCGCAGGCCATCCGCAAGGGAATTGAGTCCGCCAAGAAGAACCTGATGCGGATCAACTTGACCCAGACCACGATTCCGCATCTGGTGCTTGGACGCTATGGGTCGGGACGCGTGTTGCTGAAGCCGGCGCCGGAAGGCACGGGTGTGATTGCGGGAGGCGCGGTACGGGCGGTGATGACGTCGGCTGGCGTGCAGAATGTGCTGACGAAGTCAATTGGCACAACCAATCCGCACAACGTGATCAAGGCGACTTTCGATGCGCTCAAGCGGTTGAAGCGGAGAGAAGACGTTGCGACTTTGCGCGGCAAGGCAGTCGAGGAACTTTAGAGAAAAGCAGATTCCTCACCGCTGAAGCGGTTCGGAATGACAAAAGGATAAAGCGGTTCGGAGTGACAAAGGGAAGATTAAGGAATCAACATGGTTCGCATGACAGCAGAGAAGAGCAGTGGCGGCGGCAAGATCCACCTGAAGTGGGTGCGGTCTTCGATTTGCGCGCCGGTGAAGCAGAAGAAAGTCGTGAAAG
>JBLNFC010000149.1:0-8253 GCA_050263355.1 Acidobacteriota bacterium | reverse complement strand
TAAGCCGGGTTCTGGAAGCCATGAAGCAAGAGGTTCGCCCTGGCGTCACAACCGCCGAACTTGATGAAGTTGGCGCAGCGGTGATGCGAAGCCAGGGTGCGCGCTCAGCTCCCGCCATGGTTTATCAGTTTCCAGGCGCCAACTGCATCAGCATCAATGAAGAAGCTGTACACGGCATTCCAGCGCAGCGCCAGTTGCGGAATGGAGACCTAGTCAAGCTCGATGTTACGGTTGAAAAGGATGGCTTCATGGCAGACGCGGCCGTCACCGTTCCCGTCGGCCAGGTTTCGGGTGCCGATCAGAAACTGATGGCCTGCGCCGAACATGCATTTCAAAAAGCGCTGCTCGTGGCGCGCGCCGGATTCCGCGTCTTTGACATAGGGCGCGCCGTGGAAAAGGAAGTGAGGCGCGACGGCTTTTCGGTTATCCGCGAACTCGGCGGGCATGGGATCGGACGCACCATTCACGAAAAGCCGCGTGTTCCCAACTTCGCGGATACGACTGCCACCGAATTTCTTTCCGAAGGAATGGTAATCACAATCGAGCCCATCATCGCAGCTGGCAAAGGAGAGGTTCAGACGCAGCGGGATGGGTGGACCGTCTGCACCGTCGACCGCAGCCGGTCCGCTCATTATGAGCACACGATTGTTATAACCAGGGGCAGACCCATCATCCTGACCGCCGCTTAGTGTACCGCGCCGAGCTTTCTACGATTTTATGTGACAGCTCGCCATGCCACGCTTTTCCAGATACTGCTGGTGATAGTCCTCTGCTTCGTAAAACGTGACCGCAGGAACAATCTGGGTCACGATGGGCTTGGAAAAGCGCCCGGAGCGAGCAAGGGCGTCTTTCGACGCCTTCGCGGAGGTTTCCTGCTCAGGTGAGTGGAAGAAGATAGCGCTGCGATACTGCTTGCCCCAATCCGGTCCCTGCCGGTTCAGCTGGGTAGGGTCATGATTTTCCCAGAACACGTTCAGCAATTCGTCGTAGGAAATCTTTGCGGGATCATAGTCCACTTCTACAGCTTCGGCGTGGCCAGTACGGTCCGTGCAAACATCCTGATACGTAGGATTGGCATGATTCCCGCCTGTGTAGCCCACTCGCGTTGACGTAACGCCGGGGAGTTGGCGGAAGGTTGCTTCCACGCCCCAGAAACAGCCTGCAGCAAACGTAGCTTTAGCCATAAGATTGCTCCCAAAATGTACTCCTAAATTGGATGCGGGGGGGCTGACAAAGTGGCAGAAGGCAGCCGCTGCGTCAGCTGGGCACGACGCAGGTGGCGATCCGCGACCCTCTCATATTACACATTACCTTTGGTTATCCGTCGGTTATCCGTCGCGAGCGAAGGATTTGCAGCGCGCAAGCACGAAAATGCGGATTCGGCGGTGCGGGCTCCTGCGACAGAGGGGATGAGCAACGGAAACGACGACGTAGGAGGCGAACCAGACATTGCTCTTTTCCGCTCAGCACAGTCACAGTACCATGGCGGCACTTTCGCGGGGCGGAGGCGCAGATGGAAGTTCTTGGCGTTCCTGTTGTGCCGGTCCTAGTGGCCGCAGTTGCGACTATGGTGATCGGTTTCATCTGGTATTCTCCGTTCGCGTTTGCGCGGCCGTGGATGCGGGCGATGGGGTACGATCCCGAGGACAAGGCCAAGCTCGCCGAAATGCAGAAGGGTGCCGGCCGGATGTACGCAGGCTCTTTTGTGGCCAGCCTGGTATCCGCATTCGTGCTCGGCAAATTCATCGAAATCACCACGGTCACCACGGCACCCTACGGCATGAAAGTAGGTTTTGCCATATGGCTTGGTTTCGTAACCACGGTTCAATTCACCGCATTTCTATTTGAGCGCAAGCCGTTTCGTCTATACGCAATCAACACGGGGTACCAGCTGGTGTGCTACCTGGCGATGGGCGCCATTCTGGCGGTGTGGTTGTAAGTATCATTCAGAACCCGAGAACAAATTCAACTCATTCCCCTTTAGGTAGTCCAATTTTCGCTGAAGAACTGGAACTGGTTCAGGCTCGATCTGATAACCGGCAATTGTGTCGCACTGCTTGATGCTGCCGCCGGCCAGGTAACAATTTCTCCAATTGGTTTTGATTCCGCTAAAGAATCTCATTGTGCCTCTGTCCTCGCCTCGAATTGGAAGGCTGGCGAGAAGCGCAAGGCTCACTACAGTTAAGAACACACGCCTGAGTGTAGATGGCTTCAGCGAAACTAAGTGCAGGTAAGCGCCGAAAATACCGAGCGCAAGATAGTTCGTATAGCGGGACGATTGGGCAGATGATAGTCCAAGGCACAAGCGTCCGAAGGCCGTTGTGAAGGTAAACAGGAGAGAATAGGCCACCAAGGTTGCTGATAGAGCAGGCTGTATCCATGAAACTGCCGCAGGTTGCACCATCTTCCGGCCCGCTGAGGCAAGGGCCCAGAGAAGCCACAGCAGGACGAGGGCGCCGGAGAATTGCTGGAGAGGTCCGGCACCTTTCGCGCCGAGAATATTGGCGAACATCAGAGTTACGTACTGCACGTATTGAAACGGGCTTTGTAGTTTCAGCGAAAAGCAACTCACGGCGGGTTGCAGCTTATAACCATAGAAGAACGAGGCTAAAGATGCGCCTGAAATGAGTAATGCCGCGGCTAAATAGAGTCCGCCTCTTGGTTCCTTCTTGAGATTTGCCCAGTAATCCACGAGCAGCAGGATCGGGGTAAGGAAGCCAAGAAAGAGGCCGAACCCGGTGTAAGTGGTCACGAAGTTTATGGAAAGAACGAGTAGATACTGCAACGGGCGATTGCTAACCGTCCAAGCGAGGCAGTACAACGTCAGCAACAATAGCGGAAGGGGACCATGTGCCAGGTCTGAAGTAATGAAGAGAGACTCGTATTGCATGGCCGATAGATACACGATGGGGATTGCGACGTCGGAAATGACGAGTTCGCCGAAGAGTCTTTTCTTCAGGAATAAGGCGCAAGAGGTTGCGACTACGACGATGGTGCACGCAAGAAACGATTCCGCTCGGCTGTTCCAGCGGAAATGGGGCTCAATCAGGCTCGACAGCAGAGGGCCGAGACCTAGGCGATGGGGTCCAAATTGCCACCTGAACATCTGCCAGCCCGAGTGTTTCTGGAATAAAGTCGCATTGTTGAACACCCATTGGTCCCAGAAGAAGATGTTCACAGCATAGCGATAGCTTAGGCGGAAGAGTCTGCCGGCAAGAACGAGGAAGAAAAGACCGAGGATAATACCTGTCGCTGACGACCGTGCTGAGTGGGACGAAATGCGAGAGGCAATCTTGACCACGATAGCTGTGTAACAGAATCGAGCCGCCTGAGGGAAGTTAAGATGCGGAACAGGCCTGAGCTGGTTAAGACTTGTTCCACGCTCTTAGCCGGGGCCACCAGCGCCGCACATTGCGGCAATACTCTTCGTAGTCGGCCCCAAATTTCTTGCGCAGTGTAGGCTCTTCGTAGAGCAGGACGAATAAATGCACGCCCAGTGCAAGCAGTGCCACGGTTGCAATCAGCCTCGGGTCGGGATGTCCGAAGACGATCCAGAGCCCAATCCATCCGGCGGCGAAGCCCACGTACATCGGATTGCGCACGTAACGATAAAAGCCCACCACCACTAAGCGCTGCGGAGGAGCGATAGGCGCAGGAGTTCCACGACCAGTCCATCCGAAGTCCCAAACGCAGCGTAGAGCTACCGCGAACCCCAGCACCGAGGGGATTGCTGCGAGCCATCGCCAGCGCGCGGCCCCAGCCGTTTCCACGCGAAAGCCAAGCCAGCCGGGTAGAAGCCAAAACCACAGGGCAAAGAACGCCAAGCCAACGGCGAGCGACCCCAACAAGTTGAGCCATTGCTCCGCGCCCGTTTTGTTCGGAACCTGCCCTGATTGTGCAGTGGTCATGGTCCCTCCTGTCGCGAACATCATGCTGCGGCAGTTTCCGCAGGAGAAGCCGGTAAGGCCAATCACGTATGCGAACTCGTTGGTCTTAGTCGGTGACCACCGAGCCCACCAGATCCGCAAGCCTCGCTATGCGATGCTCCACGCACCAGCGCTCGAGTTCATCGACAATCTTTTCGGTTGCACAAGGATCCCAATAGCTCGCGGTGCCAACCTGCACGGCGGTGGCGCCCGCGAGCATGAATTCGATGACATCGGCCGCGGTGCTGATCCCTCCCATACCGATGATTGGAATTTTGACGGCATGCGCCGCTTCATAAACCATGCGCAGGGCGATGGGCTTGATGGCCGGACCGGATAGGCCCGCTGTTACGTTCGAGATCCGAGGCTTGCGGGTTTCAACGTCAATGGCCATGGCCACGAACGTGTTCACCAGAGAGATGGCGTCTGCGCCTCCGGCCTCGGCCACCTGGGCCATCTGAGCGATGCTTGTGACGTTGGGCGAGAGCTTCACAATGAGCGGACGCCTGGACGCGCGCTTTGCAGTGACCACCACGTCTTCAAGCATGAGTGGCGCCGATCCGAAAACGATCCCACCGTGTGCGGTGTTCGGGCACGAGACGTTCAGCTCGTAAGCAGCGATTCCCTCCGCCTCGTTAAGGATTTCGATGGTTGCCTCGTAATCTTCGCGGGTGTACCCGAATACATTGGCGATCACGACCGTGTCTTTCTTCTGCCGGAGAAGAGGAAGTTTGTCCTGCAGGAATGCCTGCGCGCCGATGTTCTGCAGGCCGATGGCATTCAGCATTCCCGCGGCAGTTTCGAACAGGCGCGGTGGAACATTTCCCGTCATGGGCTCGCGTGACAGTCCCTTTACCACGAAGCCGCCGAGCTTTTCGAGTTGCACCACATCTTCAAACTCGATGCCATAGCCGAACGTGCCGCTTGCGGCGATAACGGGATTCTTGAGTTCGATACCTGCAATACCGACGCTCAAATCGGGTTTGGCAGCGCCGGGCGGGGGGTTCATTGCACGCCTCCGCGCTCCAGCAATGATGCAGGCGCCAAGTGATCACCGGGCGGCTTGGGGGCGGCCGGCTCGCGTGAAGTCGGCCTGCGCTCAGGCGCGTCTGAATGCCGGGGTGCGAGCGCTTCCCCCAGCACGCGCCCGGTCGCACTACTTGGGGCATTGATTCCCAACAGGGAAGCCAATGTTACGGCGAGGTCGATTGGTTCCGCGTGCTCGCGGTAGGTGCCAGCTTGGAAGGCTAATCCGTAAAAAGCCAGCGGCACGTGCGCATCAAAACTGTAGGGGGAAGCGTGATCGGTTCCGGTCAAAGTCCCCACCGCGAATGGAGCGGGTACGCCCATGACATACCAGCCGCCGGTGGGCGCGTAGGCATGCAGGTACTTGCGAGCCATAGCGGTATCGGGCACGAGGCCCTGCGCGAGTTGGGAGCGCGTGAAGTAACCTCGCAGACCAACCTGCTTCATGGCTTCGCCGACCGCCCGCTCGGCGTCCTCTTCTTTGATTTTTAAGTTCGCGAAGGCTTCATCATTGACCCAAACCAGGGGGTAGTCGAATTTCAGGACGTAGCTAGCTGACTTCCCGGGCGAGAGTTTGTCACTCAGCGTGGCATTCAGCTGAGCTTGCAATTTCTTCAGATCGAGATTGGCGGCAGGAATTCTCAGCTTCGACGCTGCACTGGGCAGCGGCGTAACGCCATGATCGGCGGAGAGCGCAATCCACACATTTGCCATGCCAAGCTGGTGTCCGAGGAAGTTAAAGAAATCGGCTAGTTGGCGATCGAGGGCCAGCGCCATCGCTTCCATCTGGGGGGAGTCGGGCCCGACTTCGTGGCCAAGAATGTCGTTAGCAGAGAGGCTGACCGAGAGCAAATCGGTAGCCGGCCCGGTGCCCAGATGCTCGTATAACACCAGCTCGCGAGCAAACTCCAACTCGTAGTCGTTGCCGAACGGAGTGGCTCCTACAACGTCATAAAAACCGCCGTTGGCCTTGGGCGTGGTGCTGCGCAGAACGTTCCCGGAGCCATCTTTCCATTCCTTGTTCAGATATTTATCGGCGCGTTTGGCATCGTTGAACGACTTAACCCATTCAGGCAGTTCGTTTCGATAATACGTGGACGTGATCCAGGCGCCGGTGTTCTTGTCGATCCAGTAGGCGCCATCGCCCGCGAACCCAGCCGGAAGAATGGCGGCGCGGTCCTTGAGAGAAATGCCGAAGACGCGAGCCTTGCCCTGTGTGGCGAGTTTAAGTTCATCGCCCACCGTGGTTGAAAGCAGGTTGTGCGGAGATACGCCTGGATCCTTGCTGCTTACACCGATTAACTTCGTGTTTTCATCCTCAACGGAGGTGACGGCTTTTTTCTTCTTTGGATCCCACCACTCATTGGAGATGATGCCGTGCCCGCTCGAGTAGGCGCCGGTGAAGAGCGTGGCGTGTCCGGGCGCAGTGCGAGTATTGGCGTAATCGTAATAACAGTCGGGAAAGTACGCTCCACGATCGAGGAAAAGACGAAAGCCGCCCTCTCCGAAACGATTGCGATAACGTTCCAGGTAGTCTCCCCGGAACTGGTCGATGACAATCACGACCACGAGCTTGGGATGGGCATCATAGGCTGAGCCGAAAGCGGCGCCCACCGGGAGGAAGAACGCGAGCATCACTGCCAGCATGATCCGGGGAATTCTCATCGGCTGGTAGTTTACAAGCGAGCGCTGTATTGAGGCCAAAGAATCTGGTGTCGTGGTCTTGTGAAGTGGTGGGTGGCAGAGTGCTCTTGCGTGCATTACCGCCCAGTTTTCCGGTACATTAATGGATTCCATGCTCGATCTAGCTTTTGTCCGTGACAACCTGCCCGCGGTCGAGGAGATGCTGCGCCATCGCGGCATGGACCCGGCTGTCCTGAAAGACTTCCACCAGGTGGACAGCGAGCGTCGTCGTGTGATCACCGAGGCCGAGACGCTGAAGGCACGTCGCAATCGCGCGTCGGAAGAGATCGCCAAAGTAAAGAAGGCAGGGCAGGACGCGACCGCGCAGATTAACGAGACCAAAGAACTGCGGGAAAAAATCCAGGAGCAGGAAAAGGCGGCAGAGGAGATGGACGCCCGCCTCCGCGAGATGTTGGTGTCCATTCCCAATATGCCGCATGCCACCGTTCCTGTGGGCCACAGCGCGGAAGAAAACCTCGAAGTGCGCCGTTGGGGCACAGCGCCGAAATTTGATTTTGCACCCAAGCCTCATTGGGAGCTGGGAGAGCAGCTCGGGATTCTAGACCTCGAACGCGCGGTGAAGCTCACAGGGGCGCGCTTTGCCGTTTATTGGGACGTAGGCGCACGTCTGGAACGCGCAATTGCGAATTTCATGCTTGACCTGCACACGCGCGAGCACGGCTATACGGAAGTTCTTCCGCCCTTTCTGGTGAATTCCGAGTCAATGTACGGCACGGGCCAATTACCCAAGTTCGCAGCCGATTCCTTCTGCGTTCCCCATGGCGACAAAGATCTCTGGTTGATCCCCACCGCCGAAGTCCCAGTCACCAATCTCTATCGCGGAGAGACGCTCGACGGCGCACGACTCCCGATTTCCCTAACTGCCTACACGCCTTGTTTCCGTAGCGAAGCGGGTTCTTATGGCAAAGACGTGCGGGGCATTATTCGGCAGCACCAGTTTCAAAAGGTTGAACTGGTGAAGTTCGCGCGTCCGGAGGACTCTTACGAGCAATTGGAAAAACTGACCCGTCACGCCGAAACCGTTCTGCAGAAGCTGGGATTGCATTATCGGGTGGTCACGCTCTGTACCGGCGACATAGGACCGTCTTCGGCGAAGACCTACGACATTGAGGTCTGGCTTCCAGGACAGCAGCTTTTCCGTGAAATCTCATCATGCTCGAACTTCGAGGCATTCCAGGCGCGTCGGGCTAACATCCGGTACAAGCCGGAAGGGAAGGCGAAAAGCGACTTCGTCCACACGCTGAACGGTAGTGCGCTGGCGGTCGGCCGCACCTGGCTGGCAATCATTGAGAATTACCAGCAAAGCGACGGCAGCGTGCTGATTCCCGATGCGCTTCGGTCCTATGTTGGCGTGGATCGAATAACGCCGAAGAAGTTCTGAGCAACGGGAGCGTTTCAATGCTCGTCTGAGAAGGGTTGGCGGACGGCGTTACTCGTTGCCAATAGCAGGAGTAGAAACTAGACTTGGAACGAACTCAAGCAAGAACGGGCGTTGCGGCTACCCCCACGCTTCCGATGAACGCCATCTGGCGAACAATTCGGGGCTACATTCTGTGGTCGTATGAGCGCGGCACCATCCACTACGACATCATGGTGA
>JBLNFC010000148.1:0-12200 GCA_050263355.1 Acidobacteriota bacterium | reverse complement strand
AATGGGCGTCGATCGTCCAGTATTCCTTCTTCTCGAAGGCTTTGATTTCGCGCTCACGTTCAACAATCAATCGCAGCGCTACGGTCTGAACGCGCCCAGCCGAGAGTCCACGACGAACCTTGTCCCACAGCAGCGGGGAGACCTGGTATCCAACCAGGCGGTCAAGCACGCGACGCGCCTGTTGAGCATCAACCAGGTTGCGATCGATCTTCCGGGGATGCTCGAACGCTTCTCGAACTGCGCGCTGCGTGATTTCATTGAAGGTGACCCGCTGAATACGTAGCCCGTCTTCACCAGCTTTCTTCTTCTTTGCCTTCTTCTTGCCGCTTCCGTTGCCCGACAGCTCTTCCTCAAGGTGCGCAGCGATAGCTTCGCCTTCCCGGTCCGGGTCAGGCGCGAGATAAATCGCATCCGCCGCATCTGCCAGCTTCTTCAGCTTGATCAGAACCTTTTCTTTTCCGGGGATGACGATGTATTCGGTATCGAATTCATTTTCGATGTCGACGCCCAGCGTGCTCTTGGGCAGGTCCTTCACGTGCCCAAGCGAAGCCTCCACGGTGAAGCCCTTGCCCAGATACTTCTGTATGGTCTTCGCCTTGGCTGGCGATTCGACGATGACTAAACCTTTTTGCAAATTTCCCTCTGTATCCTGTTAATCGTTTTCGAAGCTAGCACGAATGGGAGGACGGCAACAAGCCGACGGCTAGAATGACTTGACGAAGTTCTTTCCTGGTAACTGTTTCACTTTGCCCGAAAGCTCCAGCTCAAAAAGAGCGGCAAATATCTCAGACGATGAGACTTCCGGTTCTAACTGCTCGATGATTTCGTCGATGTGGGTGGCTTCATCCGCCTTCAGAACGGCGAATATCTTTTTCTCGTACGGTCCCAGTTCGCTGTCTTCCCCAAATAATGATGCGGTTCCCCCCGGCTTCGATTCATCGCCAGCTGGAGCCAGGGCCAGACGAACCTCCTGCGGCAACTCTTCCCAGACGTCGTCCCAGGTAGCAACCAGCTTCGCTCCTTGCTTAATCAAGGTGTTTGGACCCCAGGAATTCTTGGTCGTTACATTACCCGGAACGGCATAGACATCGCGGCCTTGTTCCAGGGCACAGCGCGCGGTAATACGTGTTCCGCTGTATTCAGCCGCCTCCACCACCAGCACTCCAATGGAGAGGCCGCTGATGATGCGATTGCGGATCGGAAAATTCTGCGGCGCGGCAAAAGTACCCATGCAAAACTCCGAAATCAGCGCCCCTCCCCCGGCAAGAATCTGATCGGCAAGACGGCTGTTCTCCTTCGGATAAATGACATCCACTCCAGTTCCGAATACTGCGACGGTTTTTCCCTTCGCCGCCAGAGCCCCACGATGCCCGGCGGTGTCTACGCCCCGCGCCATTCCGCTAAAGATCACCAACGCTCGGCGTGCCAGGTCGCAGGCCAGACGCTCCGCCATGCCGCTGCCATAGGGGGTCGGATGCCGCGTTCCGATCACGGCAATTCCTGGTTGCGACAGCAGATCTATGGGTCCGCGAACGTACAAAAGGAGTGGAGGATCGTAGATCTCGCGCAACCGCGCAGGATAATTGGGGTCATCGAGCGCCACCACCTCCACGCCGGCCGCTCTGATCTTGACGCTCTCTTCCAGCGCAAGCTCCAGGGACTTCCCTGTACCCAGCGCCTGGGCCGAGACGCTTGAATGCCGGTAGCCTCCAATTCGGTCAGAGACGCACGGAACACGCTCTCGATGGTGCCAAAGTGCTCAACCAATCGGCGGGCGCGAGTAGGCCCTAACCCTTCCGTCAAAGCCAAAGCCAGCCACAGCGACTGATGGTCGCTCGCAATTTGCGCAGCATGCTGCGCCATCACACGTTCCTCATCAGGCCGGACTCTGACAGGAGGTCGAATCACTGTCAAGGTTGGGGCGCACAGGGCTTTGTTAAAATTGCAAGTCCTCCATGCGTCGCTTACGTATCTCGGCTATTTCCTACCTGAACACCGCGCCATTGATGTGGGATTTCGAGAACACTCCTGTAGGCTCCCAATTTGAGATTTCCTACACAATCCCATCCGACTGCGCCCGGTCACTAGAGACTGGCTCGGCGGATATCGGCATAATCCCCGCTGCGGCCTACACCCGCATCCCCGAACTGGTCATTCTGCCTGACGTAGCCATCGCGGCAGTACGTGCCGTGCGTTCCATTCTGCTGGTCAGCAAGGTTCCGATCGAGCACATCCGTTCGGTAGCTCTCGACACCTCGTCCATGGCTTCCGTGGCGCTGACAAAGATCATCTTGGACAGCTGGTATGGCGGGCAGTGTCGATTCATGCCGATGAAGCCAGTCATCGAGGAGATGCTGGCCAGTCACGACGCGGGACTATTGATCGGCGACCCGGCGTTGCGAGTGGATCGCGCCAAGTACCACACTTATGATCTTGCGGAAGAGTGGATCCGGCGTACGGGAAAACCGTTCGTATTTGCCTTCTGGGCGGTACGCAAAGATGCTCTCCAGAATACGGATCTGGACCTCGCGCGCATATTCCAGGAATCTCGCAACCATGGTTTGCGACCGGACAGTCTCGCACGCATTGCCCAGCAGTGGGGACCGCGCCTCAGACTCACGCACGCAGCAGTCAACTCATATCTGCTCGAGAACATCCATTATTATCTCGATCCCGCTTGCCTCGAGGGTTTGGCTCTCTTCTACAGCTACGGCCACGAGTGCGGTGTCCTACCAAAAGCACCTGAGTTGCAGTTCTTCGACGCTGGTAGACCAGTTATTCCCTAAGTTATTAGGCGGCCCGCCCATCCCATTGGACACAAACTGCTTCTAACACGTTCTATGCGGACAAACCTGCTCGGGTTCCTCGCCAGTGGCGGATTGAAGTGGCTCCTCCGGCTTGGCGGGCCGGGTCTGATCTTGCTCGGATTGGCCGACAACTCCGTTGTCCCTTTGCCCGGCAGCATGGATGTGCTCACCATCATCCTGGCGGCCAGCCATAGGGAACTCTGGTTCTACTACGCGATCATGGCGACCGTTGGGGCTGTCCTGGGCGGCTATCTCACCTACCGCATAGGCAGCAAAGGGGGAAAGGAGACTCTGGAACAAAAGTTCCCGAAAAACAAGATCGATAAGGTGTACCGGAAATTTGAGAAGGGCGGCTTCTGGGCCGTCGCTGTCCCGGCCATGCTTCCTCCGCCAATACCCATCGTTCCGTTTTTAGTTGCTGCAGGAGCAATGCAATATTCGCGCAAGAAATTCATCGCCGCGCTGGCAACCGGCCGCGGACTGCGCTTCACCATCGTTGCCTTCGTTGCCGCCCACTATGGCTCACAAATATTTCGCTTCTTCTCCCGCTATTACAAGCCAGCTTTGTACACCGTGATTGTTCTTGCTGTTGCTGGAGGGCTGACCGGCCTCTTCTTTTATCTGCGATATCGGCGCAATCAACGCAGGGAAGCCTCCGAAAAGAGAATGGCCGAAAAAACCTCCCCCGCTCGTCGTAAAACGGCCTAAGAACAAGGGTTTGGACGACCTCCCTGCCTCTCCGCTAGAATTGAGATGGGTTCTGTGATTCAGCATGTCCCTCACTAAGCAGCAGGCAATCGAGATGTTCCAGTCCGACGACCTGATTGGCATCGGCATGGAAGCTGACACGGTCCGCCGGAAGCTCCATCCGGACGGAGTCGTCACCTACATCATCGATCGCAACATTAACTACACAAACTACTGCACTGAGTACTGCACCTTCTGTGCCTTCTATCGTCCACTCAAGGGACCTAAAGCTAAAGAGGGCTACATCCTCGATTTCGAGACTATTTACGACAAGATTCATGAGACGGTCGAGCTTGGCGGAACAGGCGTACTGATGCAAGGCGGCCTGCATCCAGACCTCAAGATCGATTGGCACGAGCAGATGCTGCGTGGTATCAAGCAGCGCTTTCCGAAAATCCATCTCCATTGCTATTCAGCCTCCGAAGTAATCGCGATCGCGGAATACAGCGGACTCTCAATCCGCGACACCATCTTGCGTTTACGCGATTCAGGGCTCGATTCGATTCCAGGCGGGGGAGCGGAGATTTTGGATGACGAGGTCCGGTACAAGATCGCCCGTCTGAAGTGCCTCACCAACGATTGGCTCGAAGTGCATCGCACCGCCCACCAGATCGGAATGCGGACCACCGCCACAATGATGTTCGGGGTTGGCGAAACTTACGAGCATCGGGTTAATCACTTCCAGCGGCTGTATGACCTGCAGGAAGAGACCGGCGGATTCACCGCCTTCATCCCCTGGAGTTTTCAACCGGCGAATACCGCGCTCGGCGGCCGGCATTGGGACGAGGCTACCGCAGTCGAGTACTTGAAGACGCTCGCCATTGCGCGACTCTATCTCTCGAATTTCTTGAACGTGCAGTCGAGTTGGGTTACGCAGGGCCTGAAAGTTTGTCAGCTTGGACTGCGCTTGGGCGGCAACGATGTGGGTTCTGTGATGCTGGAAGAGAACGTGGTCCGTGCCGCTGGCGTGACCAACTGCACTACCGAAGAAGAATTGCGCCGAATCATTCGTGATGCAGGTTTTCGTCCTGCGCAGCGCGACACGTTGTATCGGACCTATTTCCTGAACTAACCCAAATTGCTCGTACCCATGATGAAGTCGGCCCTGGCAACCTTGCTCCTACTTCTTGCCGCCACGGGCTCAATGGCTCAGAGTGACTCAACCGCTCCTCAGCGTCGTGATAAAAACACCTCCTCAATCGAGGGCACGGTCGTCAAAGATCCCGGCGATCAACCACTCAAAAAGGCGATAGTGGAAGTAATTCCAGAAGAGGAGGGCGGCGCCAACTACACCGCGGTTTCCGACGTAGAAGGTCACTTCATAATCAGCAACGTTCAACCGGGACGCTACCGCATATTTGCGGAGCGCACAGGCTTTATCGAGGTCGACAAGAGCGGCCACCGCTTGGCAGGCACCGCTATTTCGATCGCGGCAGGACAGAGTACGCACGATTTGCAGCTTCGCATGCTAAGCGCCGCGATCGTAACCGGGCGCGTGGTGGATGAAGATGGCGATCCCATGGCCAATGTCGACATCTCCGTCCTTCGCTATGGATACAGTTCCGGACGTCGCGAGTTGGAGCAGGAACGATCGGAGCGAACCAATGATGTTGGCGAATTTCGCATCGCAGGGTTGCTATCCGGGCGCTACATTCTATCCGCCAGTCCTTCCCCCGATTTCTCGTCAGTGACGCCTTTCAAACGTCCTGCTCCGGAAACCGATAAAACCGAGACAGGCTACGTGACAACCTACTATCCGGGTACTAATGACGTCAGTCAGGCCGTGCCGCTGGAATTGCATCCTGGAGATGAAGTTCCCGTCGACTTCACCCTGGTGCCGACACGCACTTTTCGAGTGCGAGGCTCAGTAGTGAATGGCGGGTCCTCACGCTCCAGCGATGCCCTCGGCCAGGGCGTTGTAATGCTGCACCCGCAGAACTTCAGCAGCGAGGTGTTCACTGCAGCCGAGGTCGACCAGAATGGAAAATTCGAGATCCGCGGCGTAGCTCCCGGGTCTTACACCATGACACTAATGCGAAATGATGGTGAAACGGCCCAGGTAAGCCATCAGGAACTCGTGGTCGCAAACTCCGACGTCAATGGTGTACAACTCGTCCCCGTACAAGGTAGCCAAATACGAGGTCAACTCCGAATCGAAAATGCACCTCGCGTCGATCTGACAACGTTAGTGGTTCTCCTTCGGCCCGCGAACGGATCTTCGAACCCAGTTGTTGGCTCGGAACAGGGACGACTTAAGCCGGATGGAAGCTTTGAGCTGAATAACGTTTCGCCTGGGAGGTACACGGTCAGTGTATCGGGCGGTACTCGCGCTATGCGCGATTACTTCCTGAAAAGAGTAATTGCTGGGGGCCGGGACGTCAGCGACTCTGACCTGATTGTCCCTGGAAGCACCACTGTTTCGATGAGCCTGATTCTTAGCCCTGCAGCAGCCTCACTCGAGGGTAGCGTAGTTGACGACCAGAACCAACCCGTCGCGAATGTGACCGTCGTTGCCGTTCCGGATGCCACCCATCAAGACCAGATCGACCGATACCAACGCTCCCTGGCCGATCAGCATGGTCACTTCCTCCTACGAGGTTTGACTCCAGGCCGCTACACAGTCTTTGCCTGGCCGCACGTCGAGGAAGGCGCCTATTACGATCCGGACTTTCTGAAAGACTATGAGCCAAGGGGCGAAAAGGTTCAGCTTGGCGAGGGCGCGCGTCGTACTGTCATGCTGAAAGTCCTCCCCAACCCGAATTAGCGTCGTAAGCAACTGGAAACCAACGACTTACATCGAATGACTGTTAAGCCCAGGCGTGTAGTTCAGGTACAATCATCAGTTCGGCGCGGCATCTTGTTCGCGCCTGAGAGTGAGCTTGGTTGATCGTCTTGACTTCAACTGTTGGATTTCTGCTGCTGGCGGCCCCCCGCGGGTTTACTCACTACCTGCGGTCACACTTCTTTGACCCCACATTCAAGGGCTTGTACCAGGCGAACGGCTTCGATCTCGCGCTGCTGATTCCTTACTTCATCGTTCTCATTCTGCTGGCTTCGTACGGAGTCCACCGTTACATCCTGGTCTACCTTTATTACAAGAACCGCAAAAATCACACTAGCGAGTCACCGCAGCAATTCGATGACTTGCCGCGCGTGACGGTTCAGTTGCCGATTTTCAATGAGCAGTATGTTGTGGGACGCCTGGTTGATGCCATCTGTCGTCTGCAGTATCCGAAGGAAAAACTCGACATCCAGGTGCTCGATGATTCGACAGATGAGACCGTCACCGTGGCACGCGATCTGGTCGAGCGGTACGCAGCTCTTGGTCATCCGATCTCATACATCCATCGCACCAACCGCGAAGGCTTCAAGGCGGGCGCTCTGGCCAATGGCCTGAAGACCGCCAACGGCGAGTTCGTGGCAATCTTCGATGCCGACTTCACTCCTCCGGAAGATTTCTTGCTTCGTACCATCCATCATTTCACCAACCCTAAGGTTGGCATGGTGCAGACGCGTTGGACGCATATTAACCGACACTACTCGTTCTTAACCGAAGTTGAAGCCATGCTTCTCGACGGCCACTTTGTACTGGAGCATTCAGGCCGAGCCCGAAGTGGAGTCTTCTTCAACTTCAATGGCACTGCGGGGGTGTGGCGCCGCTGCGCTATCGAAGAGGCAGGCGGATGGCAGCATGACACCTTAACCGAAGACACTGATCTCTCGTATCGCGCTCAGCTCAAAGGATGGAAGTTTATTTACCTGCAGGATGTGGAGTGTCCGGCGGAACTGCCGGTCGAGATGACTGCATTCAAGACGCAACAGGCGCGCTGGGCCAAGGGACTAATCCAGACGGGAAAGAAAATTTTGCCACGCGTGCTCAAGAGCGACGCTCCACTGCACACCAAGATAGAGGCCTGGTACCACCTGACTTCCAATCTGAGCTATCCCCTGATGGTCGTCCTTTCCGTGTTGCTCTTGCCGGCCATGGTCATCCGTTTCTACCAGGGATGGTTCCAGATGCTCTACATCGATTTGCCACTGTTTATGGCATCGACTTTTTCGATCTCTAGTTTTTATCTGGTTTCACAAAAAGAATTGTTTCCCGGCAAATGGTACCGGTCACTCCTGTACTTGCCTTTCCTTATGGCTCTGGGAATCGGACTCACGATCACGAATACCCGAGCTGTCCTGGAAGCCCTCCGAGGCAAGCAGACCGCCTTTGCCCGTACACCCAAATACCGCGTCGAATCTCGCAAAGACAAGGTGCGCTCTACCAAGTACCGCCGTCGTCTGGGATGGGTGCCCTGGGTGGAGTTGCTGGTCGGCAGCTATTTCGCCTTGACCGTCTACTATGCGATCGACAACGAAAACTACATCACCGTACCGTTTCTCGTCTTGTTTGTTGTCGGCTATTGGTACACCGGCCTCATGTCTCTCCTGCAGGGACGCTTCTCTGGGCTCTCGCTCGGAGCGGAAACACATACGAAGCCATTCCCCGTCGGAGTCTAGAACCGCAACTGCTCCTCTGCCTTTCTGAACAATTACCTCCTCATGAAAAAACCTCCGACGTTCTTTTTTTGCAGAAGTCGTTTAGAATCCCTCTGCACCGCCGACCATGCAATTGGTGCCGCCCGTCTGGAGGATCCCATGTCCAAATCCAAGGGTCCCGTTCTCCTCTTCAGTGTGGTTCTAGTGTTGCTCTCCGTGGGTTGCGGAACAGGTCACGACTCCGACGAGAAATACTTCCTCGTCGCTGACAACGTTCAAGTGCCTTACTGGCAAACGGCGAAGGCCGGCTTCGCACAAGCTGCTAAAGAATTGAAGGTACGCTCGGAGTTTGTCGGACCGGACACGTACGACCCGCAGGCTGAACAAGCTGCTTTTCAGAAAGCCGTCCAGCAGAAGCCAACCGGTATTCTCATCTCCATCGCCGACGCAAAGCTCATGAAGCCAGACATCGACAAAGCAATTTCTGCAGGGATCCCCGTCATTACGATCGATTCTGATGCTCCCGACAGCAAGCGCTTGCTTTTTATCGGCACCAACAATTATGACGCTGGCCTTGCCGGCGGACGACGTCTCGCGAAGGAGTTGCACGGCAAAGGAAACGTGGTCTTTTTCTCCATGCCGGAGCAAGCGAATTTACAAGAGCGGCTGCGCGGCTATCGCGACGGACTTGAGGCGACTCCTGGAATCACAGTCGACCGGGTAGTGGATATCAAGGGCGATCAGCGAGTGGCCTTTGACAATGCCACCGCCATCATCGGCAAAGAAAGAGACAAAGTTGACGCGTTGGTCTGCCTGGAAGCGCAGGCCGGAAAAGAAATTGCCACCGTCCTGAGTAACAATAACGTTAAAAACAAAGTCGCTATGGCTATGGATACCGATCCGGACACCTTGGAGTGGATCCGCAAAGGCGTTATTGCGGCCACGATTTCCCAGAAACCCTATTCCATGGCCTACGTCGGTGTGATGATGCTTGATCATCTGTACCATCACAAAATCGGAAAACTGGATAACGACTGGGCGACCAACAGCTTCGCGCCTATCCCCGCTTTCGTCGACACAGGCTCCTCCCTGATCGACAAGAGCAACGTTGAGGCATTCCTGCAGGAGAAGAACACGGTCACGGGTACCCAGAAATAGTTCCAGCGCCAATTTGGAACTGTGAAATCGAGAAACTACACGGCCCAGGTCCGCGCGGCCCCAGTACTGTTTGCTTCTGTTATCCTAAAGCGTCGTGGCAATGACCTGGTTGTTCCTGATTCTCATCCTGAGCACGTTAGCCGTGGTGTGTGTCGGCATGGCGATTTACCTGCGAGTTCGCCGGCACATGAAGAGTGAGGACCAACCCCCTGCTGACGCATTGAACGACATGGAACAAGGACGAGAAACCAGCAACTTCTAGAATCTCGCCGGAGAGAAGCGACCATGATTCGATCGGCTGAAAATAGTCTCCTCTGGGGTGAGTCGACCGGTTCGACTTATTGGGCCAAGCAAGCTGCAATCGTGGCAGGTGCCAGCTTCTTTGTAGCCCTCTGCGCTCGAGTCACTCTGCCATTACCTTTCACGCCGGTTCCCCTCACATTGCAGAATTTCGCTGTCCTGCTGGTCGGCCTTACCCTTGGTGCGCGACGCGGCTTTGCGGCCTTGATTCTTTATTTGATTGAGGGAGCGTCTGGGCTGCCCGTTTTCAATCCGACTGGTCCCGGTGGGGTCGCCCAGTTGCTGGGACCGACGGGCGGATACCTG
Source organism: Acidobacteriota bacterium (assembly GCA_050263355.1). GTDB lineage: Bacteria > Acidobacteriota > Terriglobia > Terriglobales > Acidobacteriaceae > Gp1-AA122. The sequence continues at coordinate 2,394 of JBLNFC010000148.1, read as the reverse complement.
ATGGCCTACCCCTTGGTCGCAGGCGTGGCAGGATTGCTACTGGATTTCGGTAAGCGCACATTCGCCCGTGCGGCAGTAGCCGGCCTTGTTGCGGAAATCGTCTTATTCGCCAGTGGAATCGGTTGGCTTGCCCTTCTCACGCATTCATTTTCACAGGCTGCTCGTTTCGGCCTGTATTGGTTCGTCTCGGCAGAAATCATGAAGGTGATGTTCGCAGCTGCGTTAGCTGTCCGCATTCGGCGGACCCCGAAGGTTCAGGCATGAGTATCAGCACGACCACTCCGGACAAGCTTACGGCGAAGGCAGAGAGCACATCTGGATCGGACGTGCGTGAAATCACCATTGCGTATAGCCATGACTCCGACGATGCATTCATGTTCTATGGTCTGGCGACCAATAAGGTGCGCTCCCAGGGCATCCGCTACACGCATACTTTGTGCGATATCGAGACTCTGAATCGAAAAGCTCGCGAAGGCGAAGGTTTTTACGATGTAACCGCGATCTCCTTTCATGCTTATCCTTACATCCAGGAAAACTATGCTCTGTTGCCGAGTGGCGGCAGTGTCGGCGAAGGCTACGGTCCCATGATCGTCTCTCGACGCCATTACTCCGAAGAAGAAATCAAAACCAAGCGGATCGCCGTGCCGGGAACCTTGACCACTGCTTACCTCGTCCTGCAGCTTTACGCGCCCGGTATCGAGACGGAAGTCGTGCCGTTCGACCAGATCATCCCGCAAGTATTGGAGGGGCGCTACGATGCGGGATTGATCATCCACGAGGGACAGCTCACATTCGACAAGTCGGGTCTACACCGCATTGTGGACATGGGCCGCTGGTGGCAGAAGATGACCGGCCTTCCCCTGCCGCTGGGCGGAAACGCCATTCGGCGTAGCCTCGGACCCCAACTGATGTCCCTGGTCGGTGGAGCGCTGCGCGAAAGCATCCAGTACGGTCTTGATCACCGGGAAGAAGCCTTGGCCTATGCCATGCAGTTCGCCCGTGATCTGGACCCGTCGATGGCCGACAAATTTGTGGGCATGTATGTAAACGAGCGCACGCTAGACTACGGCGCGGATGGCCGCGATGCTGTGCGCCAATTGCTCGACATGGGATACAAGGCTGGTGTGATCCCTCATCAAGCAAACGTTGATTTTGTAGATTAGCTGCTGGGCTCGAACATCCTGGAATCTGCGCTGCTAACGTACCGTGTCCTTGAATGAATACATCGGCTCAATGTCAACGGGAACGTTGGTTACATGATCCATCGAGGTCTTTAAATCCGTCGGCATCTTGTCGTACTTGGCAAACCACTTCTCTGCCCGATCCCTGTCTCCCGTGGCCTCCGTCTCCAGCAACTCTTTTGCCAGATCGGCAATCGCACCTGGGATCACCGTGTAGTCGATTGAGTATCGTCCCGACGCTTCGCGTTTGATGGCTCCGCGTTCTGAGAGATAGTTGAACTCCATCATCTCGGCGCGGCCATGAGCCTCACCCACACCGAAGCGAGATGTCCGGAATATCCCGCCTACATAGGACGCGTAATATTCTTCGAGTTTCTCTTTGGGCAAAGCCCCATGATCCACCAGCCATTTCAGCGCCAGCATCCCAGTCACGTCGGCCTTGGCTTCCTCCATTCCGCTGTAAGACGGCCCAAGGGCCTCGCGAATGGCGACTTTCTCGCCTCCCCTACGTGCGAAGGCGGGCCCTAAGCCATGACAGATCTCGTGCATGACTGTGCTCTGCAAGTATCCTTCCCCGGAAACTTTTGCCGCCTGGTCAGGGCGCATCATTTGCTTCGCCAATGGCAGTATCACGTAGTTCACGCGGGCATCCATGAAGTTCTTGAAGAAGATCTTCTTCGTTCCCTTTGCCTCGTGAATGCGAGGATCATTAGGCAGATTGTCGGCGACGGCTTGGTAGCCGTGCAGCAAGTCTCCCGTTCGGAACGGAGCGTCAACAACCTCCATCGGTGTCGGCTGTCCTTTTTTTGAAGGACGATCTTCTGGCGCCAGCGGTAACGAGTCCTGAATATCGGGCACGTACTTCTGGAAAATTGCCAGCTTCTCGCTCTCGGCCTTATTTCTAATCAAAACTGCTGCTCCAAACGAGCCTTTCACGCCCAGTAGATCGTCCAGATAGGTTTCGTAAGGTGCGAAGATGATGTCGAACTTTGGATTGTTCAGATCGACCCACGCCAGGTCGCTCGGGTAGTAATCGTCGCTGAGTAAAGCATCCGCTCTGAGTCGAAGAAACTTGGCAAACTCCGGATCACGGCTCAGGTCAGCGGCCCCTCGCAGTTCTTTTGCAGCTGGCTCCAGAAAAGAGCGGTAAGCGATGTGGTAAGGCAAACCTTCCAGCTCATCTCCATGCCAGCGAACCACGGTTGTCGCGCTG
>JBLNFC010000147.1:0-2833 GCA_050263355.1 Acidobacteriota bacterium | reverse complement strand
GGTTGAGCCTCAGAATTTTGGTGCTCTGCTCCGCGGTCCACTACATAACGCCAGCTAAGCGGCAACCCGAGTAGCAACGCAATGCCACCCAGGCACGCGTAAGCGCTCCGCCAGCCCAATCGTCCAAGTACACCTTGTGCGATCACGGGCAGGATCATTGCCCCTAAACCGGCTCCCAACATGACAAACGCGAGGGCCGTACCCAGGCGACGCTGAAACCACGTGGAAATCGCGCGCGAGTAGGCCAGGTGAGCTGCACCATTGCCGAATAGTCCCAGGACAATGCAGATTGCGTAGAACTGCCACAGCTTCGATTGCAGCAGAGCTAATGAAGCCATCCCACAGCCAAAAATGGTCATGCACGGCAGAATGACCCGGCGGGGACCGAAGCGGTCGAGCATGCGCCCGATCAGCGGAGAGGAAATGCCCAGAGTCATGGCGGCCAGTCCGAAGCCCAGTGAAATGGACTCTCGCCCCCAGCCGAACGACGCTCCGAGCGACTTCACAAACACCGAGAACGTATACACAAACAGGGAGCCGAACCCCGCCATCACTCCGCAGCAGGCCGCGAAGACCACTCGCCAGCCGTAATATCCGAGGTCCGATTCTTCCGGTCCATAGGCCTCGACTTTGTTGGTGACCAGGCTTGCTGTTATAGCGGACCTACTTTTGTGCTTCGATTTTATCGATCACGATGGCCTGCGAACCACCACGTTTATAGACCTTTCCGCTTGCGGTGACCTTGTCTCCCGCAAAGGGCAGAAGCTTCGAGTTCTGGCCGCTGGATGGCGTAGTCCCAGCGATGGGCCAATAGATGTCTCCACTGTCAGCCAAAATAACAAGCGGGGAGCCCGCATTCGCGCAGGCAGTCGCGCATTCCTTGCTGATCGGCTTCTGCAGGCCCTTGGTGAATGCACATGCCGAATCGATGACATAACCCTTGACCGTTGCGGTCGGTGTATCCGCCGCGCTTAGGCAAATCGCGGTCGCGAGAACTCCAGCAAGAATGACCTTCGTATTGATCCTGCCAAGTTTCATGTCAGCATCTCCAGTTTCAGAGTGTTGGCCTCAGTTGCGAAATCCTAAATTATGTCGGCGGCCCAGCAGTACTAGGTGTGCGACTCTCCGACGTTTAGCGGGTTGAAGAACCGGCTGTCGCAGGTTGTCCCGACTGGCGGATCAGGTCCTCTGAACTCCAATCTCTTCCCACTCCTAGGGAATCGGCGACACGGTTGATGTAGTTAAACCATGACGCGATGAGTGTGATCTGCAGAATGCCACGATCATCAAAACCCACGCTGCGCAAGCGCGCATGATCCTCGCGAGAACACTTCGTCGCGTCTTTTGTAAGCTTGACCACGTAGTCGAGCATTGTGCGATCCTGCTCTGAGATATTGGCCTCGGTGTAATCCCTTCGAAGCGCCGTTACCAGTTCTTCATCCAAAGTCGCTCGACGCAGAAACTCTGCGTGTGATTCGATTCAATAGAAGCATCGGTTCGTGACCGACACCATGGTCGTTATCATCTCGTGTTGCCGGCGAGTGAGTGGCAACTCCGGTGACAGCAGTACCCCGAAAGTGGAAAAGGCGTGGTGCAGTGCTTCGGGAATCAAGCTGTGGGACCCGACAATTCCGGCAACCTCGCTGTCTTCCTTGAATACCGGCGCTGCATACTCCTGCGGATAGAGCGAATGCTGCGCTTGGAGTGCCTGCAACAGCTGCTGGTTGGCCTCGGAAAGTGGGACTGTTTTGATCCAGGTCATAATGGGGCGGTAAGAATACGGCACCCAGTCGGGCATGGCACTAGTAAAAAAGTACTAAGCGAAGCGGCACACTCTGCGAAGACCTTCCAAGGCCGCCCGACCACTATTGCTGCATTAATCGGTAGAATATCGCTATCTCTAACAATGTCGGCGGTGACAAGCACTCTTTCCGCGCACTAATGCATGCACTCGGAGAACATCCGTCGAAACGATATGGCAATGTGCATGCAGCGGGCATCGATGACTCTTGATCAAAAAGCCAATTCCAGACAGGAGCTGAGCTGAAACGCATTGTTTTATCCTGCCAGGAGCCGAGCCGATGACCGGTCCCGCTTAAAATCCCTCGGCACTATAGAATCGAAGGATATCTTCGAAGCGCCGCGCATTTTGGCGCGCGCAGAGAGTTCACCCAAAATGGCTCCGTAACTGCTGGGCGTCGAGCCGCCTCAAAAAAATCGCCGTGCAGCGACTGCTTGTACGGATAACCTGCCCGCCAGGGAAATAGAAATTACTTGTTTTCCTCCCTGGCCGGGCGAGTTTGTTTGACGACTGTCTTAAAGGATTGGCCTTCCCTTATTACTTGGCCACTTTCGGGCTGCGTTTTCCTTCTTTGCGGGCCTGGGCGCTTGAACTCGCGCTTGAACTCCATTCGGAAGAGTGCCGCCGCGTGACTCATTAACTTTGTTAGAGCAGTGCTTTACTCAGGCAATCCAATGAGGCGCCTAAGCTCCTGCGCACTAGCCCAGTTCGCGCTCGAATCACCGTCAGATCCGCCTGTCGGAGCACGGGAAGCTGTTCCCCTCATGTCGGATGGAGGAAGAATCGTTGCAATCACGTTTGCGGCCTGGTGGGAGATTCGGAAGGCTCGTCCAAGTTTACTTACAATTGCTGGTGGAAGTGACCCCAATCAGGAGTCACTTCAAACCCAACGGTTGCGAACTAATTATGCTGCACGCTTTGGCATCCTTCGACCCGCTTTGCCTTCATCTTCTTCTTTCGATGAGCCGGGTTCATTGGCTTGGGCGGTGATCTCTTTTGCCAGTTCGGTTAACTTCTCGTCAGTTTCCTTCT
>JBLNFC010000146.1:0-2769 GCA_050263355.1 Acidobacteriota bacterium | reverse complement strand
CGCCGGGTGGTCTGGTCGATTCCACACCCGACATCATCAACAAGATCCTCGAGCCTCCGGTACCCGTAATCATTTATGTGACTCCCCGCGGCAGCCGCGCTGCCTCAGCCGGATTCTTCATTCTGGAGCCCGCCGACGTCGCCGCCATGGCCCCCGGCACCAATACTGGAGCCGCTCATCCTGTGACCATGGGCGGGGGCAAGATGGACGAAGTCATGAAGGAGAAGCTGGAAAACGATTCTGCAGCCCTCATGCGCTCGGTCGCAGGCAAACGTGGACGTAATGTTGAAATCGCTGAAAGCGCTGTTCGCCAGTCAAAATCGTTTACAGAAGATGAGGCACTCAAGAGCCACCTCATCGACATTGTTGCCGCCAATGAACAGGAGCTCTTTAAGCAGCTGAATGGCAGACCGATCAAGCGTTTCAATGGGCAGGAAATCACTTTGAATCTAACCGGCGAGGCTGTGCGCAAATACGAGATGACGCTTAAGCAGCGCATTCTCGCCTACATCATGGATCCGAACATTGCCTTCATTCTCCTCGCCATCGGTGCACTGGCGCTTTATGCCGAATTCAATCATCCCGGAGCCGTCTTGCCCGGAACGGTTGGCATCGTGTTTATCCTGCTTGCCGCCTTCGCCCTCAACCTCCTGCCTGTCCGTCACGCTGCTCTGCTGATGATCTTTGCTGCATTCATCCTTTTTGCGCTGGAAGCGAAATTTGCGACTCACGGCGTGCTTGGCATCGGCGGAGTCGTCATGCTCACACTGGGGGCTCTGTTGTTGGTCGATGGGCCCATCCCGGAGATGCGCGTTCGCCTGGCCACTGCACTCGCGGTCAGCATCCCAATTGGAATCATCACTGTTTTCCTGATGAGCATCGCGCTAAAAGCTCGCCGCAACAAGGTCGTGACTGGAGAACAAGGCATGATAGGCGAAATCGGCGTTGCGCAAACTGCGCTATCGCCGAACGGCAAAGTCTTTGTGCACGGCGAAATTTGGGACGCAATTGCTTCAGCGCCGGTTTCGGTCGGTGAGTCCGTAGTAGTGCGAAGAGTAGAAGGCCTGCAGCTGAAAGTTGATCCCGCGCCCGCAACCGCCGCCTCCCGGGTTTCCGCCCCGGTTTCCTGATTCCGGAAGGGCATCTGCCAAGATAACGCTTCGTACCCCCGAAAGCCGATTTCTGGCTAGCAAACTGCGGTAGAATCCGCTCCAGAGCTTCTCTGCTCGCAATGGATGCTATGCCTATTTCATTAGGAACTATCGCTATTATCATCGTCGCCCTGTATCTCCTTAGCTCCATCAAGATTCTGGCTGAGTATGAACGAGGGGTGATCTTCCGTCTTGGCCGGCTGCTGTCGGCCGCCAAAGGCCCCGGATTGATTTTCGTTTTCGCCCCTCTCGACCGCATCGTACGGGTCTCGCTTCGTCAAGAGGCGCTTGAGGTCCCGCCGCAGGACATCATCACCCGCGATAACGTCACGCTGAAGGTAAATGCCGTCATCTTTCTGCGTGTGATTGAGCCGAACAAAGCCGTGGTCGAAGTTTCCAACTACGTTTACCAGACTTCGCAGTTCGCGCAGACCACTCTGCGCTCGGTACTCGGCGAACAGGAACTCGATGAACTGCTCGCCCATCGTGACAAGATCAATGCCCGCCTGCAAAGCATTCTCGACACCCATACCGCTCCCTGGGGCGTGAAAGTCGTAAACGTTGAGGTCAAGCAGGTCGACATGCCCGAGAGCATGCTGCGCGCCATGGCTAAACAGGCTGAGGCGGAACGCGAAAAGCGATCGAAGATCATCCACGCCGAAGGCGAGTTTTCCGCGGCGCAGCGCTTGGTGGACGCCTCCAAGTTGCTGGCCACCGAACCGGTCAGCGTACAGCTTCGTTATCTACAAACCTTGACCGAGATCGGCGTGGAGAAAAATACCACCGTCGTTTTCCCCGTCCCGGTGGATTTCTTCTCCGGGATTCAGAAGATGCTGGGCGGACAACCCGCGCCAACGGCCCCAAGAACCTAAATTCAACATATAGGCGACAAGCGCCTGCATTGGAGTCACTGATGAGTTCTACACCAGATACGGAAATCACCCTGGGCACGGGCAAGCTTCTTATGCTTTTCTTTGGAATGGTTGCCGTCTGCGCCGTCTTCTTCGGAATGGGCTATTCCCTCGGCCGCGGATCTGGTAAGCCTGCAATTGCCGAAGCGGCGTCTCCGGCTACCCCTGCCGTGACTCGTCCCGCTGTGCAACGCACCAGCGAAGCCAGTGGAAAATCAGATTTGACTTTCTATAAAGCGGTCGGGCAAAAGGATACGGATCCAACGCTGACGCCTGCCGCCCAGACTACTCAGGCGACTTCCGAATCAGCAACCCCCGCTAACAAGGGCCCCGCGGCGCCGGATCCCGCGGCCATTGCCAGTGGCAGTTCTTATTATGTTCAGGTCGCTGCCGTCAGCAAGCAGGAAGATGCCGAGGCCTTGGTCGATGCACTGAAGAAGAAACAGTATCCCGCGTTTACCGCCAACGGCTCTGCTAACGACAAGCTCTTCCACGTCCAGGTCGGCCCCTACGGCGAGGTAAAGGATGCGGAAACCATGCGCACAAAGCTGATCAGCGATGGCTACAATCCAATCCTGAAGAAATAGTCGCCGACGGTTGTATTCGGCATTTTTGGACGTAGTACTACTCGCCGTTGCAAGTACTCGCCGGCATTATTCGCCGAACCGCTGTTCCTTCCATGGATCTCCGCGCATGTGGTATCCGTT
>JBLNFC010000145.1:0-3304 GCA_050263355.1 Acidobacteriota bacterium | reverse complement strand
CTGATGATGAGCTCACGAACTTCGGGTTCTTGCGTCCGGGGAAAGAAGGGCAAAGACGACACCGAATGCGAAGGCACAAAGTTGGCCTTCCGCGCGTTTCTAGAAGCAGGCACAAACTGCGCCAATCAATTTCCGATGATTCACACCCAGATTTTCACGCGGGAGATAGTCAGCGTGTCGGTAGAGGAAAAATTTATACGGATCGCACGGCATCTAACCCATTGCGGCTGCGCTCGCCAAGAGCTTAGGACCGAGATATTCAGTTCTGATCTTCTGTTTGCTCACCAGGGTTAGAAGCATCCGGTTCCTCTTTCTTGGGCATCATCACAATTGTGTGCTCAGCGGCACAGGTTTTGGCGGCATCATAGAAAGCAGTTCCGACCAACTTGTCCTTGGAAGCGTGGAAGAATAGCGCTCGTTTCAGATCACTCGGCATGCCCTCGAAACGGGCTTTACCGTCGCTGTTAGTTGACGTTTCAAGGTCGAGTTTGCGGATTCCCATAAAGCCATAGGCAATGCGAACCCATACGGTCGCACTGGGAACCGCCTTTCCCGTCCCATCTTTTACGGTGAACAGAACAGAGCAAGATCCGAGGTCTGCATTGACGGTTGGTACGGTGGCAACCTGCTGGGAAGCGCTCTGCGGGTTAAAACCCATTACGATCACCCATAACAAAAAACCTAAGATTGCCTTGCTGCGCATTGAATGCTGTTGCCTGTTTTTGATCCGCATTATGAACGTGCTTCCTTTGTGAAGAATGGCTTCGCAGGGTCGAGGAACTCTGAAGATTAAGCATCTCTCGACGACAGCTGCTGTTGCCGCTTGAGTCCACTCAGTGACATTTTACTAGCTCATACAGCCTCTGCCGGATTTCTGAGTGCATACGACAGACGTTAGGTTTGAGATTCCGGGAAGTCGCATATTTGTTTTCGCCCGGAACAAACGACGGAGGGAATTATGGACAAAGACGAACTGAAAGGTAAGGCGAAAGATATTGCGGGTCGAGTCGAGCGGCAAGCAGGCGAATGGACGGGCAACGAAGAGACTCAGGCCAAAGGTGCGCTGAAACAGGGAGAAGGCAAAATCCAGAATGCTTTCGGCAAAGCGAAAGACGCTTTGAAGAAGCCCAGCGATGCAGACAGAGATGCTGAGGCTGACCGCGACGACGATCGTGACCGCGCTGTAAACGAATAGAGTAGTCGAAGCGGGGAGCACGTACTGCTCCTCGCTATTTTATCCCACCTGTACGAGCGACCCTTCCTCTCCGTATTCAAACCCGCTACACTGACAAACCATGATGCCCACGCAGCCCAATATCAAATTGACCAATTCGCCTGCCTACCGCGAGAACTACGCCAACAGCGTGCAAGTCCGCGTCAACGTCTGGGACTTCTTCCTGGTCTTCGGCACCCTGCAGCAACAGAGCGAGTCTGAGGTCGAAATCACAAATTTTCAGGGAATCTACGTCAGTCCGCAACAAGCGAAGGCGCTGCTCGCGATTCTTCAACAAAACATCGTTCAGTACGAAAACGCCTTTGGCGAGATCAAACTCGATCCCAGGATGAATGCGCCGGGGCCGATCCACTAGCGTGGTAAGCCCCTCGGCTGATAGTTCCAGGCTCGCCAAAGAAGTTCCAGCGCCCAAGAAAATGCTTTGGACCGCGCGCGACGGAAGGATTTTCGCGGTTATCCTATGTGGAGTAATCCTGCTCCATTTACCTCTCTTGCGCTTGCCCTACATCTGGGACGAAGCGGGATACTACGTTCCTGCGGCTCGCGACCTGCTCGTAAACGGCAGCCTCATTCCCCGGACCACAGTCAGCAATGCACATCCTCCATTACTGATGGCATGGCTCGCGCTCTGCTGGCGCTTCTTTGGGCAATCGATAGTTGTGGCGCGGCTGGCGATGCTAGTCGTAGCAACTTTTACTTTGCTCGGCATTTTTCGACTTGCAGAAAGGATAGCTAACGCGGCCGTAGCGGTAGCTTCCACCGTGTGCGTGGCTTTGTATTCTGTGTTCTTCATGCAGAGCTCCCTTGTGCACCTGGATTTGGCAGCTGCGGGATTTACGTTGTGGGGATTACGCAGCTATTTGTCAGACCGGCCTGCGCGAGCGCTGCTCTGGTTTTCCTTAGCAGGCCTCGCTAAGGAAACCGCCGTGCTCACGCCTGTGGCGCTGGTCATGTGGGAACTGCTGTGCGTGATATTCAGTCGCCGAGGTCGATCTTTTTGCCTTTACGAATGGAACTGGCGCAGGATGTTGCTGCTCGTGGGTTCACTGGGACCGCTCATTCTGTGGTTCGCCTATCATTTCTGGCGGACACGATACCTGTTCGGAAATCCGGAATTCTTCCGGTACAACGTGACTTCGACCATGGAGCCGGTCCGCATACTTCTTGCGGCCGGAATACGGATCTGGCAGCTAACTGGATACTTACATCTCTTTCTGCTCACCATCGCTGCGGGTTCAGCGATGCTCCTCCCTGCGCAAGTCGATGCAAACGGCGAGCGCCAGCGAATCGATATCGCCATACAGTTCGTATTCGCGGCGGTGATCGCTACTTACCTCGTCGCAATGTCAGTGATTGGCGGCGCAGAACTGGACCGCTATCTTCTGCCGGTAATTCCGCTGGAAATCATTCTGTGCATTTCCACGTTGTGGCGTCGCGTGCCATATTGGAAGGCCGCGGTCGCAATAATCGCATTGGGTTTCGTTAGCGCCTGGTTTGTGAATCCGCCCTACGGCTTCGCTTTTGAAGACAATCTCGCATATCGCGATTACATCCTTCTGCACAGGAACGCCGCAGAATTCCTGCAACGCCATTATGCAAAGGCCAACGTTCTGACGGCGTGGCCTGCGTCGGACGAGCTGACGCGGCCTTATTTAGGTTACGTTCAGCGCCCAATTCATGTTGTTCAGATCGAGAACTTTTCCTACGAGCAGGTGTCATCAGCGGCGCAATCGCAAGTTAACTTCAATGTTGGCCTCGTATTCTCTACCAAATATCTTCCGCCCGGCTCGCTGCTGGCGCGATGGCCTGCCTGGGAGCGACTGCAAACGCGCTATTTTGGATTCCACCGTGATCTTCCACCGGCTGCTGCGGCAGAGGTTTTGGGCGGCAGAGTTATCTACACTGCGGCGCGGAAGGGTCAGTGGATCGCCGTGATCGAGAGGAACGAGGTGCTGGACGCAAGGCTCCAGAAACCCTGAATCAAGTAAGCTCCCCGCGATGAAGATCAGGGCCTCATCAGGTGACAGGAGTGAGTCTTTATGATGAGCCACACCTTCACTCCCGGTTGCA
>JBLNFC010000144.1:0-8225 GCA_050263355.1 Acidobacteriota bacterium | reverse complement strand
GAGATCCTGCACGCCGCTGACCTTGGCGCTCAGAATAATCTGGTCGGCGCGGAGCCCGTACTTCTGCGCTAGTTCCGCCGAGTTCAGCGCGCTCACCACCATCGCTTCCATCGTGACTTCGCGCGCATCCTTGGGCTCGGCGAGCCGCGAGTTCTCGTCCATCATCCTGGTCAAGAGAGCCTGGTCGAGCGATCCCCAGTTCACACCGATGCGCACCGGCTTCTGGTATTTGACCGCAACTTCGATCATGGTGCGGAAGTTGTCATCATTCTTCCGGCCCACGCCCACGTTGCCAGGATTGATGCGGTACTTGGCGAGATGTTCGGCGCAGCCGGGGAACTTGGTCAGTAGCAGGTGCCCGTTGTAATGGAAGTCTCCGATGATGGGAACGCGGATGTTTTGCTTCTCTAGTTCGTTGGCGATTGCGGGCACCGCCGCCGCAGCGTCCTCGTTGTTGACCGTGACCCGGACCAGTTCCGAGCCTGCGCGCGCCAAAGCGGCAACCTGCTGAACTGTCGATGGCACATCCGCAGTGTCGGTGTTGGTCATCGACTGCACCACAACTGGTGCATCACTGCCCACCCGAACGCCGCCAATGATGGCGGTGACAGTCTTTCGCCGTTGAATATGAGCCATGGGTATTTCTAGTCTAGCATGCGGGAAGAACTCACCCTTGGCGACACAAAGCTACGAGAGAAGAAGCGATTTCCTTCTTCTCTCGTGTTCCTTGGTGCTCAATAGTTTACGGCAGTCTGGTGGATAGCCCTGGCAGTGTCTTCACCAAGTCGTTGTAAATGACCATGACCGCGAACAGCAGCAGAAAGACAAACGCGGCCTGGTAAATGCGTTCTTTGATATGCAGACTGATGTCGCGGCGCATGACGCCTTCGATCAACAGGAGCATGATCACCCCGCCATCCAGAATCGGGATAGGCAGCAGGTTGAAGATGCCGAGATTCAAGCTGATTGCGGCGGTTAGAAGCAGCAGAGGCGTCCAGCCTTTTTCCGTGGCGGCAGCTCCGGCAGCCTGGCCGATGCGGATGGGACCTTCAATGGTGCGAATCGAGACCTTGTGGCGCACCATTTTCTGCACCAGCTCGAGAATCAGCATCGAGGCACGCTTGTTCTCGTCGATCGACCGATTGAAAGCGTCGGCGAAGGGTAGCCGACCCACTTTCATGGGCTCGGCCTGAATGCCAATGCGATAACGTTGCTCGCGCAGACCCGGAACATCGGATATTACCGGCTGAATCGTGAAACTCTTTTCCTGGCCATTGCGCAGCACCGTGACCTGAACTGGCTTGTCCTTGGTCTGCTTGAGGGCCTCGACCATGGCCGCGATTGCGGGAAGAGGCTTACCATTCATGGCGATAATCTCATCGCCTTCCTGCAGGCCGGCTTTTTCGGCGGGCATACCGGAGTCCAGATTCGTGACTATATTCGGCTCTTTCGGAACCCAACCCGCGTAGCCAATTTGCGAAATCCCGTAGGGCTCCGGCGTGACCGTCTTCTCGAGCGTCTCATTGCCCCGCTGCACGGTCAGGTACAGCGGCTGGTTGGGGCTCAGATTTTCCTTCGGATCCACCTGCTGCCACGTGGGATTCTCGATGCCGTCAATCTTGATGATCTTGTCACCGGGCTGAAGACCTGCCTTAGCCGCGGGAGTGTCCTTCATTACCCAACCAATTAATGCGGGCTGATCGTAATAGATGGGCTGCTCAAAGTGGACCATGAATACCAGTGTCAATAGTCCGACAGCCAGCAGGATGTTCATCGCGGGACCTGCAATCGCGATGATGAACCGCTGCCACCGTGGGTGAGAGAGAAACTCGGCCGCATCGCCAGTGCGCTCGTCCATAGGGTTCTCGCCACTCATCTTGACGTAGCCCCCTAGCGGGATTGCGCTGATGCGGTAGTCGGTTTCACCCTTACGAAACCCGGCGAGGCGTGTGCCGAAACCAATAGAAAAGACCTCGACGCGTACGCCGAAGTACTTAGCCGCAGCATAGTGCCCGAACTCGTGAATCAAAATCATGAAGCCGAGTACGGCCGCCATGGCCAGAATCGAAATCAGAAATTGGGACATATAAGGCAACTACTCCCCGTGCCAGATTGCGGAAGCGGTGTGCGGCAGGGGGAAATTGCTGCTCAGGCGCTCCACGTGCTCGCGGGCTCTCTGCCGGGCTTCGGCATCGCTCGCGAGCACTTCCTTAATAGATTCAATTTTGCGGCTTTGCGTTTCAACCAGCACCTTGGAAATGATTACTGGTATTTGAGTGAACCCGATCTTTTCCTCCAGGAATGCGGCTACAGCCACTTCGTCGGCGGCATTCAGCGCGATAGGCTTAGTGCCCCCGGCCTCAGCCGCCTCGTAAGCCAAGCGCAAACAAGGAAATTTATTCATATCGGGCGCGCAGAAGTCGAGGTGACGTAAGTCCATGACTGGAAAGCGAAGATCCGAGTGAATTCTCTCGGGATATGTGAGTGCGTAAAGTATAGGCAAGCGCATATCCGTCACCGAGAATTGAGCAAGTATGCTGCCATCCACGAACTCCACCATCGAGTGGATCGTCGACTGCGGGTGCACCAGCACTTCCACCTGTCGCGCCGGTAAATTGAACAAACGGCACGCCTCGATCACTTCGAAACCCTTGTTCATCAAAGTTGCCGAATCGATGGTGATGCGCCGCCCCATTTTCCAGGTTGGGTGATTTAGCGCTTGCTCCACGGTGATAGAAGAAAATTGCTCTGCCGGAGTCTTAAGGAAGGGCCCTCCCGAGGCGGTCAACCAGATGCGCTCAACCTCTTCTATGCGTCCACCACGCAGGCACTGGTGGACGGCATTGTGTTCGCTGTCGATAGGGAGTAGGGGCTTTCCTTGACGCCGAGCTTCGGCCGTGATCAGTTCTCCGGCGGCCACCAGGCATTCTTTGTTAGCGAGGCCGAGCGTCTTGCCTGCCTTCACTGCCTCATACGTGGCTTCCAGTCCGGCGACGCCCACGATCGCGCTGACAACGAAATCGGCTTCGGGATGAGTTGCTACACGAACGTTACCCGGCGAGCCATAAACAACTTCCACCTCCGCGTTTCCGGCGGACTTTAAGCGACGGCGCACGATATCCGCGTTCTGTTCGGTCGCGACAGAGAGGACGCGAGGCTTCCAGCGCTGGGCCTGTTCGAAAGCAGCCTCAAGGTTGTTTCCAGCGGCGAGTGAGACTACGTGGAAGCGATCGGGATAGCTCTCAACCACACTGAGGGTGCTGCGACCGATTGATCCGGTCGAACCCAGAATGGCGATGTGTCTCATGAGGAACGAAGCAGGACGCTCGATCAGAATACGGGAAAGAGGGGCCTAATTCAAACCAATCGCAGATGGGGGGATTGCAGATTTCGGATTGACGAATTGCGAGCGCCGGCACGCCGCTCACTCTTGTTCTTTGTTTGTGTTGTCATTCCGAGAAGCGCAGCGACGAGGAATCTGCTCTTACTGTAGCAGTAAGCCGATGTCCATGTGAGCACCCTGCTATGCCGAGTTGATGCTGATCCCATCAGCGCGCACGAATAGTGCAGAAAGAGTCGCTGTTCTCCTTAAAATGCCAAGCAAGCAGGCTGACCCGGAATGACAATGCAAGAAAAGCAATCTGCAATCTGCAATCCTCGCTACTGCAGCACTCGCCATGAGGCGTAGAACCACACCACCGGTGCAGCGAAAAGCAAGGCATCGATCCGGTCGAGCATGCCGCCGTGACCGGGCAGAAGAGCCCCAGAATCTTTGACCCCTGCCCCGCGCTTGATCAGGGATTCGACCAGATCTCCTAATTGCGCAGCAATATTAACCAAAATGGAAAGGATGAGAATGGGGGTGAGAGTCGGATTTTGTGATCCGAACATGCCATCCCGAGCCTGGATTAAATGGAGGTCAAGGAAAAATTGGCTGACTTGCCGGGCGTGACCGAACAGAAGCGCACCCACAATCACGCTGGCTGCGACCGAGGCAAGCGCGCCTTCCCACGTCTTTTTAGGGCTGACGCGCGGCGACATCAGATGCCGCCCTACCGAGCGCCCGACGAAGTAAGCGAAAATGTCTCCTGCCCAAACCACCAGCAACACGTACAGGACGAACAGTGCGCCAGCCCACTGCTCGCGTAATTGCACCAGCATTCCCAACGGCAGAGCGATGTAGGCGAAGGCGGTTGTCGAGACCGCAGCCGCGAGGAATGCCTCGCGCAGCACGTAACGCCGCATTCCGATGCTCAGGAAAACAAAGGGCGCCAGCACTGCCGCAAAGCCGGTTCCGTAAAGCATGATGGCGGTCGACAGCAAAGGCTTGTCGTGTCCGGGGTTGACAGCCAGCAGAACGAAGAAAAGCGCAATGTAAACATAAGTTGGTTTGCGGATTGGCCGAACATCGTAGGCTTGCGAGAGCTTCAGGAATTCGTCCGTCGCGAGCAGAGCGATAATCCCAGCCACAATTGCCAGCACCGGCACGGGGGCGCGCAGTACCAGTATCAAAACAATCGGAATCAAGACTACGGCCGTGCCAACCCGCTTCAGCAAGTTGAGGCCGCCGCTTTCAGCCACGTGTTTTGGGAGCTGCGTGCTCGTGGTGGGAGTTGCCTTCGACCAGACCGCCATAGCGGCGCTCACGCTTCTGATAGTCGTGAATCGCTTCAAGCAGGTGAACCCCGCGAAAATCAGGCCAAAGCGTCGGAGTTACGTGAATCTCCGCATACGCGAGCTGCCATAGCAGGAAATTGCTTAAACGCATTTCGCCGCTGGTACGGATCACAAGGTCCGGATCGGGCAAATGGCGCGTATAGAGGTGGCGCGAAACCGAATCTTCATCGATGCGCAGATGCTCGATGCCGCCATTCTGCGCCGCAGCTTTGACCAGGGAACGAAAGGCATCCACGATTTCGGAACGTGCGCTGTAATTCAGCGCGAGCGTCAGGACCATGCCTCTATTTTCCCGAGTGGCGTCCCGGGCCCAACCCATCTTTTCCTGAACCGAGTCGGGCAGTTCGTGCTCCCGCCCGATATATTCCAGGCGGATGTTGTTCTTATTGAGCGTGGGAACTTCCTGCTTCAGGTAGCGGCAAAGCAGGTTCATGAGGAAGTCGACTTCGCCTCGCGGGCGCCGCTTCCAATTTTCCTCGGAAAACGCGTATAGAGTCAGTGATGGGATGCCAATGCGAGCCGCGGTTTCAACCGTGGAGCGTACAGATCCGACTCCAGCCCTATGACCGGCGACGCGCGGCAGATGCCGCCGCCGCGCCCAGCGGCCGTTGCCGTCCATGATGATGGCGATGTGTTGCGGGAGCCGCTTCGGATCCAGCCGCAGGTAAGCTTCTGTTTCTTTGCGGTCCAGTCCCGCCGGGACAGTTGCCTGCAAGACCTAACCTCTGCTGAATCATGAAGCTAACACAGGGCTGGTTCGAAGGCAATTGAGCGAAGGTGGTGCACGCTTGCGGGCCGGAACGGCACCAGTCCAGCATGCTCCCAGCGCAACCTAGCTCTCAGCGGGCTGTTGTGGCACCAGTGAAACCCTTAACTTCTCAGTCCGGCGCAGTATTGCCACTTCAGTCCTCATCCCCGAAGGCAAATCGCTCAATAGCCGGTGTAAGTCGTCTATTCCGGCGACAGATTTGCCACCCATACCGATGATTACATCGCCTTCCCGCACACCTGCCCTCGCGGCCGGACTGTTATTTTCGACTGAGAGCACCACTACTCCAGTCTCAGCGGGCAGATCGTGAAACCGTACCAGTCGCCGGTGCAGCGGAGCAGTTTGCGCCTCGATCCCAATGTAGCTGCGCCGGATTCGCCCATCGCGCAACAACCTGCTGGCAACGAATTTCGCGGTATTGATCCCTATCGCGAAGCAGAGGCCTTGCGCCATCATGATGGTGGCGGTGTTTACGCCTACCACGCGGCCGTCGGAAGTGACGAGCGGCCCACCCGAGTTGCCGGGATTGAGCGCCGCATCCGTCTGGATCACATCGTCAATCAGCCGGCCCGATTGCGAGCGCAACGATCGCCCCAACGCGCTGACCACGCCCGCAGTGACTGTGTATTGAAATCCGAACGGATTGCCAATCGCGATTACCAGCTGGCCTACTCGCAGTTGCTGAGAATCGCCAAGAGGGACCGGCACCAGGCCCGGCCCATCGATCCGGATCACCGCCAGATCGGTTGCGGGATCGTCGCCAATGGTGCTGGCGAGGAGTTGACGTCCATCATTTAAAGAGACCTCAATCCGGGTTGCGCCGTGCACGACGTGGCTGTTGGTTAGGATCAAGCCATCGGGAGTGAAGATGAAACCTGAGCCCCCGCCGTGTGCTTCGCGTTCGCCGCGGCGGCTGGCGACGCGCTGCGTCACGTCGATCTTTACTACCGACGGGCTGACCTTTTCCGCCGCCGTAACCACGGCGCGGGAATAGGCGTCGAGAAGCTCAGCATCGTTATATGCAACCGGGACATAAGATTGTGACTGGATGCCGGCGCCGTTTTCTGCGCTGTCCGATGCCAGGAAGTCATAAGTAGAAGACATGTTACATAGATGAATGTCGATGGGAAGCGGATTCGGATCGAGCCGGCCAGCAATCCATCATCAGTCCTCTCCACGTTCTGGAAGAAGAAGCCCTCTGCGAACGATCATCTGGAATTTCGGAGAGCCTGCGGCTACAGATTTTGGGCTGTCCATGGACAAATGATTCACGACAAGAAAAAAAGGCCGAAACTTGGAAGTCTCGGCCTTGAGTTGGCTGGTTGCCCGGATAAACTTTTCACCTGCTTAGTTGCAGGCTTGCCGACCTGGGTTGGTCAGCAGCTTTTCTTTCATTCCTATCGGCGCAACCTCGCCCAACTTTAGGCAGTGCGTCGTGGCCTCATCGTCAGGTCCCTGACCTGGGCCAGTACGCTGGAGAGCTGCATCCCGTTCAGTTGCGAGACGAAGGGCAGCAGCTCCGCGATAAACTGGTCCTGCATCAGTTCGCGCACTTCTTCCTGGCGGTTGCGTTCGCCGCCGCTGAGCAGATCGGGTACGGTCACCTCGAGCGCTCGTGCCAGGCGCTCCAGTGAGGAAAGGGTCGGGGTGGCTTTCTCGTTCTCGATCTTGGAGACATAGGTCCGCGGCACCGACTGGCGCGTCGCCCGCTGTCGCTGGCTCAGTCCATTGCGCAGCCGAAGCGAGCGGATGGAAGACGCCAGGTTCAAGTGTCCGTGGCTGCTGCTGTGCATCGGCATCATCTGCGGCGTGGGGGGAGCGGCTGCGATCTCCGGCTCTTCCTCGTCCAGCGATGTGTGGCAGCGACGACAGAGATTGTTAGTTGTGCGGAATTGAACGAGAAGACAACGATCACATCGAACGACTTCTCTGGAATCTACAGGAGCGAGAGTCGTAGCCATCAGGTTGTGGGAGTTGCCAGAGCTGGGCTACTCCGGGGAATCGTGGAGGATACGATTCCAACCAGGGTCAATCTGCGGTAGTTAGGCTGTGGATGTCAAGGGAATTCTGATAGTAAACACACACAGTTGTGCTGCGAGAACCAAACCGAAATTGCAGAAGAGCGGGAGAATACGAGGATGACACCATGATGGATCGCGATGCAGCATGGTGTTTACTAACTGTATTCGTGACCGTGTTGCAAGAGAAGTTGTTGATTCCAGAATTCGCTAGAAATCGAAGAATTCATACAAGAGCGGAGTGGTAGCACAAATTAGCACAAAAAATTCAGGCGGTATTTTGAGTGTAATCGCCTGTTTCGACAGTGACTTGAGGTTTGCTCTAAAGTGCGCGACAGTACTTCGTGATGAGAGTTCTAAACATACTGGCGGGGGTGATGCTGGCAGGCGTGGCACTTTTTGTCTTGCTCAATCGTTGGTTGGACTCGCGAGAAAATCAGAAAGCCTTTTACGCGACCTCGGCGGATGCAGAGCGAGACAAGATTGCTGGAGCAGACGCTTTCGACAGAGGGTGGTTGCCGGTGGTCCTGAAATCCGGTGCAAGCGAAATACGAGAGGAACACGACGTTTCCACAAATCAGGGACGGGCCACATTTCGTTACAGGCCTGTTTTCGCCGGCGCACTGGAACGAAGCTGTTCTCCTTTAGCACCAGATGCCCCCATTAACAGCCCCTTTTGGCGCTGGCCTAGTTTCTTGCACAAGGGAGACACGGCTGCAAAGCTACGTTCGCGTAACGTCAGAGTGTTCAAGTGCGGCGAT
>JBLNFC010000143.1:0-2694 GCA_050263355.1 Acidobacteriota bacterium | reverse complement strand
ACTTGTGCGCGGTTACCATGAATATTTTTCAAGCTGAATGCCTTCAATTACTTACAAGGCATGCGAGGTATGTTGCTGATTCTGAAGTTGTTGGGGGCGAGGGTTGGGGAGGGAGTAGGCGGGAGGAGCGGATTCCTCGTCGCTTCGCTTTTCGGAATGACAAGCGTGGAAGAGGGGAGCGAGGAGCCGGTTGGGCGCGCTAAGGTTTGGTTCTCTTCCTTTTACTCTACTGATTTGGGGTGGTGCTTTTGTTAAATTGGGCGTATGGCTTCGCTTCCGCCTGTCGTGCTTACTATTGCCGGGTTTGACCCATCGTCCGGCGCGGGGATAACAGCGGATATAAAGACGATCGCCGCTCATAGCTGTTATGGAGTGGCTTGCATATCGGCACTGACGGTGCAATCGACATCTGGGGTGCGAAGAGTGGAACCGGTGGCGGCGGCGCTGGTGGTTGAGACGCTTGATGAATTGGCAGCCGATATGGAAATCGGGGTGGTCAAGATAGGGATGCTGGGGACGGTGAAAATCGTTAAGGCGGTGGTGGATTTTCTGGAACGGCAGAGGGTCCCTCAGGTTGTTCTCGATCCGGTGCTGAAGTCATCGTCAGGCACAGAACTGCTCGACGCGGCCGGCGAGGAGTTGATGCGAGACAGGCTGCTTGCGCTGGCAACCGTGACCACACCTAACCTGGATGAGGCGGCCCGTCTGGTGGGGGGACCGGTCCGGAATCCGGAAGAAATGAAGACGGCTGCTGCGAAGCTCCACGGGATGGGAGCAAAGAACGTGGTGATAACCGGCGGACACCTGGACAAGGCGATCGACTTGCTCAGCTTCACGAACTCGCGGGGAGCGATCGAGCAGGAGGTGTTTAAGGCGGAGCGGCAGAGATCGAAGTCAACGCATGGGACAGGGTGCGCGTTCTCGACTGCAATGGCGTGCCACCTGGCGCTGGGCCGAGGTTTGCCGGAAGCGGTGTTGTTGGCGAAGGCCTACGTTGGCGCGGCGATATCGAATGCGCAGCCATTGGGGCGCGGAACCGGCCCGCTGCATCATCTTTATCGCATGAACCAGCCCGCCAGACGAATGTTGCAGGCTGAAGCCGAAGTCGTTAACTGAAGGATTCCACAGGAAAGCTCGGAATTACTTTGCGGACGGCTGCCTCAGCAGAATGCCAGCGACAAAGCACGCCACTGCTGCCAAGAGCCATTCGATGCGCCACATCTGCACCGCTTGCCAGTCGAGGACGGTGTTGGCGGAGAAGATGAAGCCGACCAGCAGCGCGGCGAGTGCACATCCAATTCCGAGTAGAAAAGCGATAAGCGACGCGGTCGGAAGGCCGAAGGCGCGCTTGATGTGATGGAACTGGAGGTAACGGGTCCAGCTGGGGGCGACGGGATCGGCGACCTGAATTTCACGGGAAGCGCCGCAGACATGGCAAAAGGCAGCGCCCATGACAAACTCGGCTTCACACTGAGCGCAAGCTTCGACCAGCGTGTGTACTCGAACCGGGGAGGCAGCATTGGGCGTAGCTAATGGCGCTTGCCAAAAGTCGCTTTGAGCGTGCTGTGCCAAATCAGCCATGGTGTTGGATTGAAGCTCCCGTTGGATTTAAACCTCGCAAGTCAGTGACCAAAAATTTTCCGCTCTATGTTGTTGAAAATGTGGATCAAAATACCGAGCTGGGGGAGGGGAGCCCGGAAAACAAAGCAAGAATTACCTTTAACTCACCCAAATTGATGTGAGTAGAAACAGGTTATGTCTTCCGGAGAGCGCTTGTAAGTGCCTGGGATGGTGCGCTGCGGTTCAGGTAGACTTTAAGGAAAGCGTAACTACCCAGGGGTATTTCCATTGATCCGATCGCTGGCTTTTGCATTGTTGCTGGTTGCAGGATTGGCTCTCGCTGGTGTCACGGTATTTGGGCAGACAGCAGCAAGCCCTGGCTTACAAGCTTTCCGCCCTCACGATCCCCTCAATTCTGAAGCTTTCGATCGGTTTTACAACCTCGATTATGACCGGGCTGTGCAGGACTTCGAGCGGGTCGCCCAGAAGTATCCAGATGATCCGTTTGCTGTGAATCACCTGCTGACGGGGGTCTTATTCCGGGAACTGTATCGGATGGGGGCTTTGAATTCGGGGGAGTATGCGAATGACAGCTTTATTAATGCGCCCCACAGGCCGGCGGATCCAAAGGCGAAGCAGCGAATAAAGGAACTGGTCGATCGAGCGTTGCGCCTGGAGCAAAAGCGGCTCGACGCCGACGGAAAGGATGTCGACGCGCTCTACGCGCGCGGGGTGACGCGGGCGCAATTTGCAACCTACACGGCACTGATCGAGCGGGCCTGGTTTTCGGCTCTGCGGAACGCGGTCGGCGCTCGTCGTGACCATGAAAGAGTGCTCGAGTTGTCGCCGGGATATACGGATGCGAAGCTGGTCGTGGGTGCGCACAACTACGTCTTGGGAAGCCTGCCCTGGGCTGTAAAAGTAGGCGCATCGATGGTGGGCCTGGGAGGAAACCGCGACAAGGGACTGCAATACCTGCAGGAATGTGCCGCGGCAGAAGGCGAGGCGAGTACGGATGCGAAGGTGCTGCTGATGCTTTTCCTTCGGCGCGAAAAGCATTTTGACCAAGCTCTCCGTTTCAATCGAGACCTGGTCGTGCGGTTCCCGCAGAGTAGTTTGCTTGCGATGGAAGAA
>JBLNFC010000142.1:0-3346 GCA_050263355.1 Acidobacteriota bacterium | reverse complement strand
ATGATCAATCCCAGGGCAAGTAACACTCCCAGAGCTATCATCGATTGCCGATCAGGCGGGCTCGCACCGTTCATACCTTTACCTCGCGCGATTCTAATCTGGTTTCAACTCTAAATGAGAGTGGCCCAAGTATAGCCGAGCAGGTCGGAGCAATCCTGGAGCCTTGCGTCATACGCGAGTCCCCCAACTCCGGGCAATTTCATTACAATATCCACATGGATCCCCTAATTATTTCTGGTAGGCAGTTCCGGTCTCGCTTGATCGTCGGCACTGGGAAATACAAGTCTTTTCAGGAGACCTCACGGGCGCTGGAAGCTAGTGGCGCTGATATGGTCACCGTCGCCGTCCGCCGAGTGAATCTGGATCGCAGCAAAGAATCATTGCTGGATTACATCGATCCTGGGAAATACTTCCTGCTTCCCAACACAGCGGGCTGCTATACGGCAGACGAAGCTATCCGCGCCGCGCGATTGGGCCGTGAGGTAGGAATTTCCGATTGGGTGAAGCTCGAGGTCATCGGCGACCAGGCAACTCTTTATCCCGACGTGCAAGCTACCCTGGAAGCAACTCGCGTGCTGGTGAAGGAAGGCTTCACCGTTTTACCCTACACGTCCGATGACGTGGTATTTGCCAAGCGTCTTCTGGACGCGGGCGCAGCCGCAATCATGCCCTTGGGCGCGCCCATCGGAAGTGGGCTGGGGATTCAAAACGCCGCGAACATGCGCATTCTTCGCGAGGTGATCACCGGAGTTCCGCTGATAGTCGACGCTGGAGTAGGCACCGCTTCCGACGCCGCCATCGCCATGGAACTAGGAGCTGACGCAGTCCTGATGAACACCGGAATAGCGAATGCGCAGGATCCAGTTCTCATGGCTGAAGCCATGCACCATGCGGTGCTTGCCGGACGTCAGGCGTATCTCTCCGGACGTATGCCGAAGAAGCTTTATGCCACTGCTAGTTCACCGCTGGAAGGTGTGGTCAGGTAGTTAAGTCTGCGGCCCGGGTCACCTGTTAGGCAAGCTGTCGCGGTGTCTTCACCTGCGAGCGCGCAGGCACAAGAAAAGGCGACCCTCAGGCCGCCTTCTCCTCGGAAAAGAACCTTACTTGTGCATATCTTCCATGGAGTCTTTGCTCTCGGATTTGGCGGCAACCATCTTTACGCTGCCCGGGTCTACCTTGATTGAGTCGCCCGAAACGGTTCCTTTCACCGAGACATGATGGCCTTCATGACCGGTTAGCGACTCAGGATTGTCGACCGTAAGAACCTTTTTGTCACTGTCGGTCACCAGCGCCATCTTTGCTCCGGCACCAATGCATTTCTTGGCACAATCGGCGTGTTTTTCACTCGTGCCTTTGGCGCCACACTTGGTATCGCTCACCCAACCACTTAGCGTGTCATCCGCCGCCCACACCGTGGTCACGCACAAGACTGCCAGGCACATGGCAGCCAAAAGAAGCATTAATTTCTTCATAGCGATGATTCTCCTCGATTCCGCGGTTGTAGCCGCGACATTTTTGTTGGATACCCTCTAACGCCCGAGATGGACCGTCTCACACACTGGGCAATAACTAGAGTCTGCAACCCCCACTAGGGTTACATCACATTCCCCGAGGTGGCGCGGAGTGGAGAGAAATATATCACAACAATCGCGCGCGCCGGACACGAACTCCAGAGTTCACTATTTCTTAGCTGAGTTTGTAGCGGGCCTGGTGGGACTCACGGGAGGTGGCGCAACATACACAATTTCACCAGGTCTCGCATAATGCAGAGCCTCTCGTGCTTCTCGTTCGATTGTCCTCGGATCGCTCTTCAAATTCTTAATCTGCTCGCCATAAAGGCGGTTTTGCAATTCAAGTCCGTTCACCTGTTTTTGTAACTCATCAATTTCGGCGCGCTTTTCCTTATAGACCACCATGCCGTTGGCTCCGAACATAACGTGCAGAAACAGCCACGCTGTGAGCAACAGAACTCCCCCGGTCGCAATACGACGGCGAAATCGATACAAAACCGCCCAGGCGGGCAACAGGCGCTGGGCTAATCGGTCAGGTGCCGCCTGAGCTTGCGGTATCCGCTCCAGCATGGCACGGATACCTTCCTCTGCTTTTGGAAGAACGGCCATTTGTATTTTTGGCAGCTTCTTTATTCGAATATCCATCTTTTTGCCGCTGCGCTCAGTTCTTCCAGTCCATCTTCGCTACGAGCCTCTGAGTACACCCTCACCACTGGTTCCGTTCCCGACAGGCGGTAACAAACCCACGATCCGTCACTAAAAACCAACTTCAACCCGTCCTTCCGGACTACCTCGCCAACTTTATGTCCGGAAAACTCTCTTGGATCGGATTGCAACTTCTTAGTGAACTTGTCTTTCACTTCCTCCGTCAAGCGGAAGTTCTCTCTTCGCGGGTAGAAGGAACCAACTTTGGCAAATAGCTCATGCAGTTGCTCGCCCAGGTTCTTTCCTCGTCGCGCCACCATTTCGCAGCACAACAGTCCAGCCAAAATTCCATCTTTCTCCGGTACGTGATGACGGATGGACAACCCGGCACTCTCTTCCCCCCCGATTGCAATTTTGTCAGCCTTGATGAGCTCTCCGATGTACTTGAATCCGACCGGCGTCTCGTGAAGCTCAACTCCGTGAGCGGTAGCCAACGCATTAATCAAATTTGTAGTCGCAACCGACTTGCCTACCCCGTTCTTCCACCCGCGGCTTTCTACTAGATAGTCGAACAACAGGGCGATGATGTAATTGGGCTGAAAGAATGTGCCGTCCTGATCAACGATCCCGAACCGGTCTGCGTCTCCATCCGTCGCGATCCCAATGTGGGCTTCGTTGACCCGCATCTTCTCCCGTAATTCATTCAGCAAATGATCATCCGGCTCTGGCGCCTGGCCGCCGAACAACACGTCGCGGGAGTTATGGACTGTGGCAATCTCGACGCCAGCCTCACGCAGCAGCGAATCCGGATAGCCTCGAGCTGCTCCCCACAGTGGATCGTAGACCACGCGCAGTCCCGCCTTGTTGATCGTCCCAAGATCCACGATTTCCTTTAACCGGGTCAGATAAGCCGGTTGCGGATCCAACGACTGAGCTGCAGCTTTGGGCGCCTTCGGTGCCGGAGCGCCTTCCGACGCCGCGATCTCGGCTTCGATCTTCTTCGTGACCTCAGGCAGCGCTGGTGCCCCATCAGGAGTGGAAAATTTGATGCCGTTGTACTCGGGAGGATTATGCGACGCTGTGAAATTGATAGCGCCGTCAGCCTTCTCCTTGATCACTGCATACGAGATCGCGGGCGTGGGCGCGGGCTCCGCAATGACCAGAGGAATCACCCCGTACGAAGACAGGAT
>JBLNFC010000141.1:0-4151 GCA_050263355.1 Acidobacteriota bacterium | reverse complement strand
CGTACCAGTTCATGTCTATCTCATACCACTTGAGCCCATGACGCGCAGAAGTGGGATGCGCATGATGATTGTTGTGCCATCCTTCACCAAAGGTCAAAAAGGCAACGAACCAGTTATTGGTACCTCGTGCGGGCTTTTATCTTTCTGCCCCCGACAGGCTCCTAACACCAGATTACGATAAGTGAGCCGCCTAATCTCTGCCAAGTGCTCATATAGAAAACAAGTAAATTACTCTCTGATTAACAAAGTCCAAAGCCGCACCGGACGCGGCTTGCAGCTTATCTCGATGTGCAGAGATTCGGTGTGTAAGTGGGCGGCTACCGGCCGCCCGCGGCTTGCACGTTTCTGGAGGGACGCCTTGCAAGGTGCGTTTGCTGGCCTATGCTTCCCTCAGTCCGACGAACAACCCCGAAACCCGCTCCGAGGGAAGCCGGCACGCCAGCGATGCCCTATGAAACTCGCAGGCTCGGGAACTTGTCAGGCGCGAAAGAACCAGAGCAACTCAAGCGTAACTAAGCCACAGGTTGCGCGCTATTAGCTTCAGCGATGCGCACCGAACTCGATTCATTCAACAGCTATTTAGGTCAGGAGGATCGTTCGTGGCTCTGTAAAAAGTGCCAGTCGTCAAAGCACATTGAGACGCGCATGATGATCATTCATTGCGCAAACCTGAGGGCAAATAATCCACGGAGGTGGAAAAAACAATGCCACTTAGAGCCAAGTCAGTAGCAGAAGATAGACACGAGAAATTGACGAAAATGCTATCCGAGATATCCGCGCAGTTAAAACAAATTGCTGATGCCATAGGTCTTCGCCAAACAAAACACCCAGCAGCTTCGGAAAATGTGGCGGTCTTACCGGAGAAGAAGACAGAGCACAGTGCCTAACCGCTTCCCAATTGGGCCGCGGGCTGGACGCACTCATTGGCCCCGGCGAGATTCACAAGAAGCAACTGGGGAGGCCTCTTGGAAGCTAACTGCAGCATCGGCGAAAGCAGCGTAAAAGCGGCTATCATTTAAACACAGTCTGGTCACGATAGACAGTCTGTCACTATAGACAGTAGCGTAGACTCTATTCTTTCCTTAACCTCGCACCTTGGGGCGCAAGATTCTTGCCTCCATGTAACCCAAGAGCCATTTTTCGAGATGGCGGACCTAAGGGGAGAAATGCGCCGTGTTTCTGATCTTTTCGGTTTCTCTGTTCTTGCAGCAGCTCTGACAGTCAGCGCGCTTGGCCAAACGCCAACACCCTCCGAACAAAATGAACACCCGGGGTCAATTGAGGGAACAGTGGTGTCGGTCAGCCGCCAAACGATGATGGTACGGACCGACGACAATCAATTTCACCTGTTCAACTTCGACAACTATACGGCGCGGCCAAAAGAAATTACCCCAAACAGCCGCGTTCGCGTGCTATCCAGCCCCACGGGTGATCCGGAATTACGGCTGGCCACGAGAGTCACGATTGTGGACGCTGCAAGCAATTCGGCATCCGGAACACCACAGGACGTGGCGCCACCTCCCAAGGAAGTCGTTGGCCTTCAACGCGAGATCGAGCGGGGGGCTCGGCGATGGCAGCTTGGGGCGAGGATCGGCGCCGGTTTGGATCCTGAGCTCTTCATGTTCGGGGTACACTCCGCGATTGGCCCAATTTTCAGTCGCAATCTCCACTTTCGTCCGAATGCAGAGTTCGCTTTTGGGGAACTGACGGACATGGTCGCTCTTAATCTCGAAATGGCGTATCGCTTGCCAATCACCTTCCAACAGGGTCGCTGGTCGGCCTACGTCGGTGCCGGGCCCGGCCTTAACTTTGTGCATCAGGGAGTCGATAAAAGAGACGTTAGTTTCGGCAATTTCGATTATGAAACCAGCCTTAACCTTTTTACGGGAGTAAGAGTACGGAAGGGCGCGTTTGTCGAAGTGAAGACCGCCCTCTGGGCGCCCTCTGTACCGACCGTGCGAATGATCTTTGGATTCACTTTCTGAAGGTTCAGCTACAGTTCTGAGACTTCAAAAATTCTCCATCAGCCATATGTTCATGCTCAGCTTCGAGTCATAAATGGCCAGGTAGCGACCGTCAGGGGGAGGCAGTCCGGGACTGGACTGAGCGGCGCTCTTCCACAGGACTTTGGTGTTGCCCTGAAGGTCTACGTGCAGAAGTTCGCTCCCTCCCTGCATGGCGCGAGAAATGGGTTTGGGTTTTCTGCCCTCTGGTCCTGCCGCAGGTCGTGCGTTCGTCAGAAGCGCGAAGGCTATTTTGGACCACCCAATCTTGCTCGCGAGAAACACGACTTTTCCTTGGGTCGGCCGTGGCGTTGTGTCGTTCATCCCAACGCGACCGGTTCCTATTGTAACTTTAAGAAGACGACCGGGCGGCCGGGAAAACCGTGCTCTGTCGGGGCCACTCGTCAGAGCACAAGGGCGATGCCTCTCCGCGATTCAAATACCGAATTTTAATCGCGGATGATGACGAGAAACTCCTCATCACACTCTCCGCACTCCTCTCCCGCGAAGGCTACGAGGTTCGCACCGCACGGGACGGCTTTGAAGCCTTATCGATCATGCGCGACTCGGTGCCGGATCTGTTGATTTCCGACCTAGCAATGCCACTCATGTCGGGATTCGAGTTGCTTAGCGTAGTGCGCCGGAGGTTCCCGAGCCTCACGGTAATCGTGTTTAGCGGCGAGTTTACACCGGCCGTGGCTCCGGTTCTTCTCTGCGACAAGCACATTCAGAAAGGACAGAACTCGCGTACTAAGTTGGTAACGTCTGTTCAGCAATTGACGTGCCCTAGTTGTTTGCGCTCGTTTCCACTGACGACGCGGAACGCTGTAATCAGGAAGGATTCCGTCATTGCCTGCGACCACTGCGGTGCAGAGGTCAAATACCACATTGACGACTCGGTTCGAGTCGATCTCTCACGCGAATTGCGTAACTCACTTCTCGAGCTTCGTGACAAATGACTGCTAAAGGCGTTTCTCAATGGCAAGAGCGACATTACCGAGGAGCTTGTGTTCCCATCGCCTGAGGGCACCATCTTGGACCCTGACAACCTTTATCACCGTTATTTCCTCGCGGTCTTAACCAAGGCAGGTATTCGGAAGATTCGGCTTCACGATCTGCGGCACACATTCGGCTCCTTGCTGATTCAGAATGGAGCGTCTATTGTGTACGTGAAGGATCAAATGGGGCACAGCTCGATCCAGGTAACAGTCGACACGTACGGGCACCTGATGCCAGGCGTGAATACGTGCTACGTTGATTCCCTGGACGCACAAACTACGCAAGAGCGGAAAACAAGTCGTCAACAATCTGCAACTCCCGTGCAACTGCCAGAGTCGATCGAAACCGACATTCCCTCTGAAGTTGTTGATTTGATTGGTGGCGGCGGTTGGACTCGAACCAACGACCTACGGATTATGAGACCGTCGCTCTAACCACCTGAGCTACACCGCCACACTTTGTTTACAACACCTTGCCTGTGGTTACCAAAGATTTGCTGCATATTGACTGCACAAAAGGTAAGATGCTGCTGTCTGGGAGGACAGCATGGGCCGAATTCAGAAGGGCTATCTTTACGAGGCATCTGATTCCTTTTATGTGCGTTACTGGGCCACAGAGATTGTAGACGGAAGGTCGCAACGTGTGCAACGTTCCGAGCGGTTGTGCGAGAAGAACGATAAGTATTACGGCCGAAACGCAAAGGCGGTCAAACTTCTCCGTGACGATTTCATGCACAAGCAGAATCAGGAACAGGCAAGCCATCGTGCAGTAAATCGTGCAGCAGATATGCCGGTCGTTGAATTCTGGGATAAGCACTATCTGCCGTACTGCGAGGCGGTGGTACAGCTGACGGGCCAACCGCGCAAGAAGCCCTCGACGGTTCGGGGCTACAAACAAATCTGGAATCAGCATCTCAAGCCACATTTCGGAACCATGACGCTGCAAGAGTACGAACCGTCCATTGGCACGCAACTCCTGCAAGCTCTGACCGGCACGCAAAACAAAAATACGCTTCGGCACATCAAGGCTTTGGGTTCTTCGATTTTCAAGCGGGCCATAAACGAGAAGCGGGTCAAGGTGAATCCCTGGCACGATGTGCAGATGCCGGATGACGCAATCGACGGGCAGTCAACCGAGCATTACACGTGG